>NZ_DAMBSA010000415.1:0-4001 GCF_032054795.1 Pantoea sp. CTOTU49201 | reverse complement strand
CCGCTTAACTGCATGCGCGAAGCGGGCACGTTGATGCGGTGCGCGGGCTCCTGCGTGGAATAGGCAACGCCGCCGCCGAGACTGGCGCGCGGTTCGACCACTGTAATCAGTAATCTGCTCGATGAGGTTCGTGCGAGATGAATTGCCAACGCTGTGCCGCTAAAGCCACCGCCAACAATGATTACCTGTGTCGTTGCCATTGCCTTCTCCTGCATTAGCTGGCGCTCGTCTGTTTTGAAGGTCGCTTATCGCCACCAATGGTTTCACCAAACGGCCCGGTATTAATGGTGCGTTCACGCTGCTGTTGCGCATTCGCCAGCGGGAGCAGCGGCAACAACAATTCGGCCACGCGATGCGCTTCTTCCAGATGCGGATAACCCGACAGAATAAAATTGGTGACGCCCAACGCCTGATATTCACGGATACGTTCAGCCACTTGCTCAGGGCTGCCGACCAGCGCAGTGCCCGCGCCACCGCGTACCAGACCAACGCCAGCCCACAGATTCGGCGAGATATAGAGATTGTCGCGCGAACCTTGGTGCAATGCGCTCATCCGCGCCTGACCGGCAGAATCCATACGCGCAAAGATTTTCTGCGCCTGCGCAATAGTCTCTTCATCAAGATGGCCAATCAACTTATCTGCCGCCGCTTTGGCTTCTTCTTCGGTCTCGCGCACAATCACGTGCAAACGAATGCCGTATTCCAGTTTACGTCCGCGCTGTTGCGCACGCGCGCGCACCACTTCCAGCTTCTCGGTAACCTGCGCTGGCGGCTCGCCCCAGGTGAGATAGGTATCGATCTGTTCCGCAGCCACATCAATCGCCGCCTCAGATGAACCACCAAAATAGAGCGGCGGGCCATTTTCCTGCACCGGCGGGAACAGCACTTCAGCACCTTCAACGTGGATATGTTTGCCTGCGTAATCCACTTTCTCACCGCGCATCAGGCGGCTGTAAACGTCGAGGAACTCTTTGGTGACTTCATAACGTTCACTGTGGTTGAGGAAAATGCCGTCGCCTTTGTTCTCGACGGGATCGCCACCGGTCACCACGTTAATCAATAAACGTCCTTCGGATAGACGATCAAGCGTTGTCGCCATGCGAGCTGCCAGCGTTGGCGGCTGCAGGCCCGGGCGCACCGCCACTAAATAGCGCAGACGTTTGGTGATAGGCGCTAACGCCGAGGCAACCAGCCAGGAATCTTCGCAGCTTTTGCCAGTGGGAATTAATACGCCGTAGAAGCCAAGATTGTCGGCGGCAAGCGCCACTTGCTGTAAGTAGGGTAAATCGACCGGGCGTCCGCCTTGCGTGGTGCCGAGGTAGCGTCCATCACCGTGCGTCGGTAAAAACCAGAAGACATTAATTTTATCGTTCGCGGAATCGACCATTATGCTTTTCCTATATAACTTTATTAAAAAATGATCATTTTGAACTGCTTATTTGGTTATATAGCTATTAGCAGAAAGCGTGCCAGGTTGTTGATTAGCGTGAAGTGCCGTATTTCAGAGGGTTAAGGTTGTTGATTACGGCATATCGAGTTGCAATTGCAACTATGACGCAACAGCTATTGCTGCATATGCAACTGCTTATGCTTTTTACATGGTGTTAATAGTTGGCGTGAGCATTTAGCGTAGCGATATGCTCGTTACCGGACTCAATGCCATGCTAACCAACTTTAATAATCACACTGATTCACCGCGCTTAGTCGATCCCGCTTCTCTGGCGTTTCAATCGCTGCTGGATAAATTCGCCCCCACGGATGCCACCGTGCTGATTGTCGGCGAAACCGGCACAGGGAAAGAAGTGGTGGCGCGTTATCTGCACCATCACAGCCAGCGGCGTCACGGCCCTTTTCTGGCGGTTAACTGCGGTGCGTTAACGGAAAGTCTGGCTGAAGCCGAGTTGTTTGGCCATGAGAAAGGGGCTTTTACCGGCGCGACGCAGTCTCATCCCGGCTGGTTTGAATCCGCGCAAGGCGGCACCTTGCTGCTGGATGAGATTGGTGAGCTTAGCCCTTCACTGCAGGTTAAATTGTTGCGTGTGTTGCAGGAGCGCGAGATTACGCGTGTGGGCTCGCGCAAAGCGATCAAGGTGGATGTGCGGGTTATCGCGGCTACGCATGTGGATTTGGCGCAGGCGATTCGTGAACGACGTTTCCGCGAAGATCTGTTCTATCGCCTGAATATTGCGGTGGTTCCGCTGCCGCCGCTGCGTCAGCGTCGTGAAGACATTCCGCTGCTGGCGCAACACTTCCTCGCACTCTACGCACGACGCTTAGGCCGTCCGGCTCGGCGTCTCTCACCTGATGCGCTTGAAGCGCTGCGCGAATACAGCTGGCCGGGCAATATCCGTGAACTGGAGAACACGCTGCACAACGCCGTTTTGTTGAGCCGCGAAGAAACGCTGACGCCCGCACAGCTGCGACTTGCTGGTTACAGTGAACATGGCTTTAACGAGTCAAACGATTCAACGCTCGATAGTTTTCTTCAGCAGCAGCTGACCAGCCAGCCGCAGCAACTGTTTGATCGCGTTATCAGCAGCCTGATTAACAATGCGTTGTCGATGACAGATCAGAATCAAACTCAGGCCGCCGCGCTATTGGGTATCAGCCGCCACACCTTACGCACGCATCTGGCGAATCAGGGAATGATTAAAGGACGCCGCAAAGCGCTTGTTACTCCATCTTCATCCAGTGCTCATGGAACGCAGGAACGCGAGCTGCGTATTGGCTATCAGAAGTTCGGCAATCTCGGCGTGTTGAAAGCTCGTCAAAGTCTCGAACACAGTTTCGCTCAGCAAGGCATTAGCGTGTTGTGGAGTGAGTTTCCTGCTGGGCCACAGCTGCTGTATGCACTGCAAAACAACGAAATCGACTTTGGGACCACCGGCGAAGTGCCGCCGATCTTCGCCCAGGCAAGCGGCAATGCGGTGACTTATATTGCGTGGGAGCCACCGGCGCCAAGCAGCGTTGGCATTGTGGTGCCGCATGAGAGTGATATTCGCACCATCAGCGATCTGCGCGGTAAGCGCATTTCGGTTAATAAAGGCTCGAACGTTCACTGGCTTCTGCTGCAGTTACTGGAAGAAGCAGGCATTGGTCTGGATGAACTCAAAGTGGTGTATACACCGCCTAAGTATCCGCTGACCGCCAGTGATTATCTCTCGGTTGATGCCTGGATGATGTGGGATCCGTTGCTCAGCGCCGCTGAGAGCAATCCCGAGCTGCGGGTTTTGGTTAATGGTGAAGGGCGCGTACGCAATCATCAGTTCTATCTGGCACGACGTGATTACGTTGAACAGCACGATGACATCCTCAGACAGCTGGTGGAAAGTTTGCAGCAAACTGGCTTATTCATTGATAGCCATCGCCACGAAGCTTCAATGTTACTGGCTCAGGAGCTGGGATTGGAAGTTTCGTCAGTAGAACGCGCATTGACACGTCGCAGCCACAAAACGCGTGCGATGGCCTTCGAAGTGATTAAAGAGCAGCAGACAATCGCCGATCGTTTTTATGCGTTGGGACTGATTAATAAACCGGTGCGCGTGCGCGATGCAGTCTGGCAATTTTCATCAGCGCTGGCGTTGATTGAGTAAGGTTAGTCTTGAAAGTTATCCACGTTTTCTGTGGATAAATCATTGAATATCATCTGGCTAATCTCGCTTTGGGTCTTGAGTTGATGGCTGAAATTACAATCTTAACTGGCGATTTCAGCCTGAAATTTTATTAAAAAAGCTATATTTTTCATGCAAATAGAGATGAAATCGCTTGGGCGAATGGATGAAATCTCATTCGGTTGCTGCTCGGCTTTTAAGGCTTCACTGGCGACTGCCGGTTTAGCGCGCAGCTGGTTAAATTGGCTGCAGTTAGTTTATCGGTATTGGTGAGTTAGAACCGTATGCCTTTTAGCTGCTGGTTGAAATGATGGCGATTTCAGCCTGAAATTTCCGCAGCGACAATCGATATTTCATACAGTTAGCGCTGAAATTGCGCTGGCGAGGCAT
>NZ_DAMBSA010000414.1:0-4007 GCF_032054795.1 Pantoea sp. CTOTU49201 | reverse complement strand
CGGAAACAGCGCCGCATCAGGCAGCAGCTGATAAATACTGTTGTCGGTGGATAGCGAGAGGCGATCGGCATAGCTGGTGGCGGTATCGCCGGTAAAGCCTTGCTCTTTTAAGGACTGCAGGAATGTCAGCACCAGTTGAACGAGGCCCGGTGCCTGAGAAATCTGTGGGATCATTATTGAGTGACCGAGATGTTGTAAACGTTTGCGTCGTAATTTTTTTCAGCCATTGGTTTTATCATACTTTTCTGCTGGCTGCTGTTTTTTCAGGAAAGCGCGCCGCCGTCGCTGCTTTTCCTGTTTAATTTTCAGGAAATAGATCATCATTAATCAGGGCTGTTCAGCCCCACTCTGAAGGATTCAATCGAGGTTAACCGTTGTGATGAAAGACCTGCAACGCGGTATGGATTTACCGCAAATGCTGTTTTCACTGATGTTCATTCTGATCATGATCATCGCCAGTCTGTGGGTGGTGCAGCCCTTTATTCTCGGCTTTGCCTGGGCCAGCATGGTGGTGATCGCCACCTGGCCATTGATGATTCGACTGCAACAAATGTTATGGGGACGCCGCTCGCTGGCGGTTATCGCCATGACCATTTTGCTATTACTGCTGTTTATTATTCCTATCGCCCTGCTGGTCAGCAGCCTGATTGATAACAGCGCGCCGGTGATTGCCTGGGCAACGCAGCGCCATCTGGTGATGCCTGACTTTGACTGGTTGCGACAGATTCCCTATGTCGGCAGAAAACTCTACTCCAGCTACCACAAATTAGTTGATGGCGGCGGCGCGGCGATGCTCAATCAGGTGCAGCCTTATATTGGTCGCACCACGGGCTTCTTCGTGGCGCAGGCCGGACACTTTGGCCGCTTTATGATGCATCTCATCGTGATGCTGCTGTTCAGCGTGCTGCTCTACTGGCGCGGCGAGCAGGTGGGTCACGGGATTCGTCATTTTGCTTATCGCATGAGCGGACGCCGTGGTGATGCCGCAGTGCTGCTGGCTGGTCAGGCGATTCGCGCCGTGGCGCTCGGCGTGGTGGTCACCGCGCTGGTTCAGGGCGTACTCGGCGGCATCGGTTTAGCCATTTCCGGTATTCCTTACGCCACGCTGTTAACCGTGCTGATGATTCTGACCTGTCTGGTGCAGCTCGGGCCGCTGGTAGTGTTAGTGCCAGCGATTATCTGGCTCTACTGGAGTGGCGATACCACATGGGGCACGGTGCTGCTGGTGTGGAGCTGCGTGGTCGGTACGCTGGACAGTGTGTTGCGTCCGATGTTGATTCGTATGGGCGCCGATTTACCGATGATCCTGATCCTCTCCGGTGTTATTGGCGGATTGATTGCTTTCGGCATGATCGGACTGTTTATTGGTCCGGTAGTATTGGCGGTCTCTTATCGTCTGGTTTCGGTGTGGATGCATGAAGCACCTGAACCGGATGACGATATGCAAACCGCCATCGAAGCGCTGGCCGATCACGAAGAAGAACAACATTAAGTTATTCGTAGGGTCGCCATTCATGGCGACCTAATACACCTGAATGCCCACCCTGCAAAAGATGCACAAACTCTCCGTTTTACACTGGCCTTACTTTAACCCGACTAATGCCTCTACATCGTCAGCGCTGATTCCTTACCGATAATGATTTTTTTTCATAAGCGATTTTTAAGAAAAAACGCAGTTTTAGGCGCTTTAGGTGGGATTCGCTTACGGAATGATTATTTTTGCAGCTGAAACAGCGGTAGATCACTAAGAAAATCACCACGAAAGGTTATCAGCTTTAAACTAATAAGAGGATTCTTAAAGACGCCAGCGGGCCTGATCAATAACATGTTTCCTATGTTTGGAATCAAGCTACTGATTTTTAAACAACCTTATTCCCCTGAGTAAAGTGAAGAATTGCTGTGTGTAGTCTTTGCCCATCCCCTGTGATGGGCTTTTTTTTGGCTTTTTTTCAGGCAAAACAACAATGCCAGCAGCGCTGGCCTTGATAATTACCTTAATGACACGTCAAACTCTCATTTGAAGCATCAAATTGCCGCTTGGTTAATGTTTCGCAGCGTTGAGCTCTGCCAAACCCAACCAGGTTTCAACCACGGTATCCGGATTCAGCGACAAGCTATCAATGCCCTGCTCCATTAACCATGCCGCAAAGTCCTGATGATCCGACGGTCCCTGACCGCAAATACCGACGTATTTGCCCTGTTTTTTCGCCGCTTTGATCGACATCGATAACAGCGCTTTCACGGCATCATTACGTTCATCAAACAGCGCGGACACCACGCCAGAGTCACGATCGAGGCCCAGCGCCAACTGCGTCATGTCGTTGGAACCGATGGAGAAGCCATCGAAGTGCTCGAGGAACTGCTCAGCCAGCAAGGCGTTGGACGGGATCTCACACATCATGATCACTTTAAGGCCGTTCTCGCCGCGCTTCAGACCGTTTTTCGCCAGCTCAGCAACTACCGCTTCGGCTTGATCGACGGTACGCACGAACGGAATCATGATCTCAACGTTGGTCAGTCCCATTTCGTTACGCACACGCTTCACCGCTTCGCACTCCAGCTTGAAGCAGTCGCGGAAGTTATCAGCAACGTAACGACCGGCGCCACGGAAACCGAGCATCGGGTTCTCTTCTTCCGGCTCGTAACGCTCGCCGCCGACCAGGTTGGCGTATTCGTTGGTTTTGAAATCCGAGAGACGAACAATCACGCGTTTCGGCGCAAACGCCGCACCCAAGGTCGCAATCCCTTCGGTCAGACGGCCGATATAGAACTCAATCGGATCATCAAAACCTTTCATCATCTGACGAATTTGCTGCTGCAGTTCTGGCGTTTGCTGATCAAACTCCAGCAGCGCTTTCGGATGCACGCCAATCATGCGGTTAATGATGAATTCCAGACGCGCCAGGCCTACACCTTCGTTCGGCAAGCAGGCGAAATCAAAGGCACGATCCGGGTTACCGATGTTCATCATAATCTTCAGCGGCAGTTCCGGCATGGTATCGACCTGCGAGCTGGTGACTTCAAAGTCCAGCAGTTCGTCATAGACATAACCGGTATCGCCTTCGGCACAGGAAACCGTGACTTTATGGCCATCTTTGAGGTGATCGGTGGCATCGCCACAGCCCACCACCGCCGGAATGCCCAATTCACGCGCGATGATCGCCGCGTGGCAGGTACGACCGCCGCGATTGGTGACGATGGCCGAGGCTTTCTTCATGATCGGTTCCCAATCGGGATCGGTCATGTCGGTCACCAGCACATCGCCTTTTTCAATGCGGTGCATCTCGCTGATGTCGTGAATAACTTTGACTTCACCGGCACCGATGCGATGACCAATGGCGCGCCCCTCGACCACCACTTTGCCTTTGCCCTGTAGCGTATAGCGCTCCATCACCTGACCGTTTGAGCGCACCGTTTCCGGACGCGCCTGCACGATGAACAGTTTGCCGGTGTGGCCATCTTTCGCCCACTCAATGTCCATTGGGCGTTTGTAATGCTGCTCAATCAGCACCGCCTGACGCGCCAGCGCCTGCACTTCGTCATCGGTTAAGCTGAAGCGATCGCGCTGTTCCTGCTCGACATCTTCAATGCGCACCTGCTCGCCATGCTCCTGCGAATCGGCGTACACCATGCGTAGCTTTTTCGAGCCCATGGTGCGGCGCACAATTGCCGGACGGTTGGCTGCTAATGTCGGTTTGTGCACGTAGAACTCGTCGGGGTTAACCGCGCCCTGCACCACCATTTCGCCCAAACCAAAGGCTGAGGTGATAAACACCACCTGATCGAAGCCTGATTCGGTATCAATGGTAAACATTACGCCCGACGAGGCGAGATCCGATCGCACCATGCGCTGAATACCGGCCGAGAGCGCAACGCCGCGATGGTCGTAGCCCTGATGCACACGGTAAGAGATGGCGCGATCGTTAAATAAAGAGGCATAAACGTGCTTCACTGCGATGATCACCGCGTCATAGCCCTGCACGTTAAGGAAAGTCTCCTGCTGGCCG
>NZ_DAMBSA010000413.1:0-4008 GCF_032054795.1 Pantoea sp. CTOTU49201 | reverse complement strand
CAGCGCGCAGATGCCGATGTGCTGCTGAACCGTCTGACACCGCTGTTGCTGGGCGTGCTGACGCGCAGCACTTATCTGGAATTACTTACCGAATATCATGGCGCGCTGCGTCATCTGATTCGTCTGTGTGCCGCATCGCCGATGGTTGCCAGCCAGCTGGCGCGCTATCCGCTGCTGCTGGATGAGCTACTCGATCCCGCAACGCTGTATCAACCTACCGCGACCGACGCTTACCGCGACGAACTGCGCCAATATCTGCTGCGAATTCCCACCGATGATGAAGAGCAGCAGCTGGAAGCATTGCGCCAGTTTAAACAGGCGCAGCATCTGCGCATTGCCGCTGCAGATATTGCTGAAACGCTGCCCGTGATGAAAGTGAGTGATCACTTAACGTGGCTGGCAGAAGCGATTATCGAATCGGTGGTACAGCAAGCCTGGCAGATGATGGTGCAGCGTTATGGTCGCCCATCGCATCTCACCAGCGACAACGAACGCGGTTTTGCGGTTGTTGGTTACGGCAAGCTCGGTGGTTGGGAGCTGGGTTATAGCTCTGATCTTGATTTGGTGTTCCTGCATGATTGTCCTGATGATGCAGAAACCGATGGTGAGCGCGTCATTGATGGTCGTCAGTTCTATTTACGCCTGGCGCAACGCGTGATGCATCTGTTTAGCACGCGCACGTCGTCCGGCATTTTGTATGAAGTGGACGCGCGTCTGCGTCCTTCTGGCGCGGCGGGCATGCTGGTCAGTACTTTTGCTGCATTTAACGAATACCAGCGTAACGAGGCGTGGACCTGGGAGCATCAGGCGCTGGTGCGCGCGCGCATTGTGTTTGGCGAACCTGCGCTATGTGAACGCTTTGACGAGATTCGACGTGGCATTCTTTGCCTGCCGCGTGAAGTCGAGACGTTGCAAAAAGAAGTGCGTGAAATGCGTGAAAAAATGCGTGCGCATCTCAGCAATAAACACAAAGGTCGCTGGGAAATTAAGACCGATGCGGGCGGCATCACCGATATTGAATTCATCGCGCAATATCTTGTCTTAGGCTACGCGGCTCATCAGCCAGCGTTGACGCGCTGGTCGGATAACGTCCGCATTTTCGAGTTAATGGCGCGTCACGGCATTATGCCGGATGAAGAGGCGCAGGCTTTAACGCATGCTTACGTCACGTTACGTGATGCGCTGCACCATCTGGCGCTGCAGGAATTGCCGGGCCATGTGGCAGCTGAAGCCTTTGTCGCTGAGCGCGCGGTGGTCAACAACAGTTGGCAGCGTTGGTTAAGCGGCACCGAATCTGACAGCGCGGAACAGTGAGCCTGATGGCTTATGTGGTAATATCCCGCGCATTATTTTGACCGTGTTGGAGTCTCTGAATGAAAGTAACACTGCCCACTTTTGGCAAGGCCACTGTGCTGGTCGTCGGCGATGTGATGTTAGATCGCTATTGGTATGGCCCAACCAGCCGTATTTCCCCGGAAGCGCCGGTGCCGGTGGTGAAAGTGGATACCATTGAAGAGCGTCCAGGCGGCGCGGCAAACGTCGCCATGAACATTGCTGCGCTCGGTGCAGCATCACGGCTGATTGGCTTGACGGGCGCCGATGATGCCGCGCGCGTGCTGAGTGAAACCCTGCAGAAGGTTAATGTCGACTGTGATTTTGTGGCAGTGCAAAGCCATCCAACCATCACTAAGTTGCGCGTGCTGTCGCGCAATCAGCAGCTGATTCGCCTCGATTTCGAAGAGGGTTTTGAGCAGATTGATCCGCAGCCGATTCACGATCGTATGCGCCAATCGCTGACGCAAGCGGGCGCGCTGGTGCTGTCTGACTACGCCAAAGGCGCGCTGAATAGCGTGCAGACCATGATTCAACTGGCGCGTGAAGCTAACGTGCCGGTGCTGATTGATCCCAAAGGCACTGATTTTGAACGTTATCGCGGTGCGACACTGCTAACGCCGAATTTGTCCGAATTCGAAGCGGTGGTGGGTAAGTGCAAAACCGTGGAAGAGATTGTCAGCCGTGGCATGCAGTTAATCGCTGATTATGAGCTCTCCGCGCTGCTGGTCACCCGTTCAGAGAACGGTATGACGCTGCTGCAGCCGGGCAAAGAACCGCTGCATCTGCCTACGCAGGCGCAGGAAGTGTATGACGTGACCGGTGCAGGCGATACGGTGATTGGCGTGCTGGCCGCGGTGCTGGCGGCGGGTGACAGCCTGGAAGAAGCCTGTTTCCTTGCCAATGCTGCTGCAGGTGTCGTGGTTGGTAAGCTGGGTACTTCTACTGTCAGCACGGTTGAGCTGGAAAATGCCATTCACGCCCGTCCGGAAACGGGATTTGGTGTGATGACCGAAGCGGAGTTGAAAGCTGCTGTTGCGCTGGCGCGTCAGCGCGGTGAGAAAGTGGTGATGACCAACGGCGTGTTTGACATCCTGCACGCTGGCCACGTTTCTTATCTGGCGAACGCGCGCAAGCTGGGCGATCGCCTGATTGTGGCCGTTAACAGTGATGCCTCGACGAAGCGTCTGAAAGGCGAAACGCGTCCGGTCAATCCGCAAGAAAATCGCATGATTGTTTTGGGTGCGCTGGAAGCGGTGGATTGGGTTGTACTGTTTGAAGAGGATACGCCACAGCGTCTGATTGCTGGCGTACTGCCGGATCTGCTGGTAAAAGGCGGCGACTACAAACCGGAAGATATCGCGGGAAGCAAAGAAGTGTGGGCAAACGGCGGTGACGTGCGTGTGCTTAACTTCGAAGATGGCATCTCAACCAGCAACATCATCAAAACGATTCGCAGTCATTGAGTGTGAACGGGCGGGAGTCATGCTCCCGCCGATTAGCTTACTGCGGAGTATCGATTTTTCCAGCAGGATCTGGCGTGATGATCGCCGGCGCCGGTGCCGCTGGACTTTCACTTTCCAACTTCGCCAAACGCTGTTCCAGCGCAGCTAATTTCTCGCGCGTACGCAGCAAAACCTGCGTCTGCACATCAAACTCTTCACGGTTAACCAGGTCCATGCGCGTCAACTGCGCCTGCAATACCTGACGGATTTTCTTTTCGACATCATCGCCAAAATCGCGAATCCCTTTCGGCATAGCTTCATGTACCTGGCGAGCCAGTTGTTCAATTTTTTTCGTGTCGATCATGATTATTTCCTGGTTACGGTGGCCGATAGCTGCGCGTGTTCGGACTCAATAGCTATTAAGTGTAATGCCTGAAACGAAAAGGTTAAACCTGAAATCCGCAACGCAGGAAATGCAAAAGCATTTGCACTTTTGTCGATTGCCCGTCCAGATGATTGGCGTTATAGTTTGTTCGCTTATTCTCAGGGCGGGGCGAAATTCCCCACCGGCGGTAAATCAGCTTTCGCTGAAAGCCCGCGAGCGCTTTCACAGCAATGTGAAAGGTCAGCAGATCCGGTGTAATTCCGGAGCCGACGGTTAGAGTCCGGATGGGAGAGGGTAACGACATCAGCCGGGCTTTGCCCGCGTCACGTTTTTGCCATGTGTTTTGTACGCACTCCTAAGCACGCCCTGGTTCTGGTAACTCATATTTTATAAGGTTTTTTTACCATGAATCAGACGCTTCTTTCTGAATTTGGCACGCCTGAACAGCGTGTAGAGCGCGCCATTGATGCGCTGCGCAACGGCCGCGGTGTAATGGTGCTCGACGATGAAAATCGTGAAAACGAAGGTGACATGATCTTCCCGGCTGAAACCATGACCGTTGAACAGATGGCATTAACCATCCGTCACGGCAGCGGGATTGTCTGCCTTTGCATCACCGAAGAACGCCGTCAGCAGCTTGAGCTGCCAATGATGGTGGAAACCAACACCAGCGCTTACGGCACCGGTTTTACGGTGACGATTGAAGCCGCAAGCGGTGTTACCACCGGCGTTTCTGCTGCCGATCGTATCACCACCATTCGCGCTGCAGTCGCTGATGGCGCTAAGCCGTCAGACCTTAACCGTCCGGGCCATGTTTTCCCGCTGCGTGCGCGTGAAGGCGGAGTT
>NZ_DAMBSA010000412.1:0-4068 GCF_032054795.1 Pantoea sp. CTOTU49201 | reverse complement strand
AATCTGCGCGCGCGCCACGTTGCGCCACTGACCTTGCAGGAAGTGATTATTGGCGAACTCCGGTTTCGCCGTCTGGCGCATCCAGCTGCTGGCGCTTTGACTGTCGCCGGTCATCTGCCAGAAAATCACCCGCACTTTATCGGCATTGGCGATCCAATCGCTGTGCAGCGATCCGTTGTTGAGCAGATTCTCAAGCCGACTGAGGTGGCTGCGCGCGTTATCGAGATTGCCGCGCGCCAGCGAACACTGCACCAGCAAACCGAGGCACTGAATCTGCTGCTGCGGCTGATAGCCTTTCAGCACTTTTATCCCTTCCCGCGCCGCCTGTTCCGCCTCGTCAAGTCGGCCCCACGCCCATAACAGTTGCGCGCGAATACGCAGCAGGAATTCATGCATCGGGAACTGTGTCAGATGCTGCTCTTTGACCAATACAAACGCCCGATCCTGCATCTCATAAGCGGACTGTAAAAATCCCTGCGCGAACAGAATTTCACTCTGCTGGATAAGGCTCCACAGCGCGTAATTCCACGCTTCTTCGCGACGCGCCATCTGCTCGGTCTGACGCATCAGCTTCAGCGAACTGGTTAGCTCGCCTTTGCAATGCATCACTTCGCCCAATACCGAAGTGGCCACAATGCAGCTGTATTGTCGGCTTTCCGGCAGCGCGTCGAGCGCCAGCAACGCCAGCCGCTCGGCTTCCTCGGCGTTACCGTCGTTAATAGAAACCTGCGCCAGCAGCGCGTTAAATTCGCCGCGCAGCACATCATCAATCTCTTCGCTGCAGGAGTGCTCAAAGCGCGTCAGCAAACTGCTCACTTCAGAAAAACGGTGCTGGCTTTGCATCAACCACGCCTGCAACAGCAGCAGTTTTGGATTTTCCAGCAGAATCTCCCACGGCAGCGCCTTAAGAGAATTTTCCAGCAGCGTGAGTTCGCTCTGATTAAACAGCGTCCAGGCGTATTGCAGCAGCACGTCGCGCAGCATTAGCGCATCACCGGCGGCCAGCGCATGATGGATCGCTTCGCCAGGAAAACCGAGACGCATCCAGCTTTCAGCGGCCGCGCGATGCAACGCCGGCAGTTCCGCCGCCAGTTCCCACTGACAGCGCTGACGCAAGAAACTGCCAAACAGCGGATGATAGCTAAACCACTCGCCCGAGTTATCCATGCGCTGCAAAAAAAGGCCCTGACGCTCAATCTCTTCCAGCCGCATCTGCCCTTGCTCTTCACCGGTTACGCAGGCAATCAGCGTGTCGTTCATCGATCGCAGTAGCGCGCTTTTCAGCAAGAACTGTCGCGTGGCGCTATCGACGTTATTCAGCACTTCCTCAACCAGATAATCCGCCAGATGGCTGGCGTTAATGCCGGAAAGGCGGCGCGCGGAATCCTGGGCAGAGCTGGCGCCCTGACGCGTCGAGAGCGCGATCAGCTGCAACGCCGTCGCCCAACCCGCCACGTCATCGCACAAACGCCCGCTCTCTTCCCATTCCAGCGGCGTCGTCAGGCGGCAATCAAAAAACTGTTTGGCTTCGTGATGGGTAAAGGCCAGCTGCTGGCTGCCCAACTCAATCAGCTGTTCACGCACGCGCAGGTTGGCAATGCCGAGCTGCGGCAGATTACGTGACAGCAAAATCAGCGTCACATTTTCCGGCTGATTGCGTAAAAAGAAGCGCATCGCGTCGTGAATCGCGGGATTAGTGATGTGATGGTAATCATCAATGATCAGCCAAATCGGTTGCTGCCACGCCGCCAACTCACTGAACAACTGGGCGAAAAGCGCATTAAGATTGATGTACTGCCGTTTCTGCGCCAGCGCTTCGCTGGAAGCGCAGCCGCCCTGCGTTGCCTGCTGCAGGGCGGCAATTAAGTAATCGACGAAGCGTTCAGGTTGATTGTCGCCCTCATCCAGTGAATACCAGCCCAGATTGGCTTTCCCCGCCGCCCATTGTGAGATCAGCGTGGTTTTGCCATATCCCGCCGGACTGGTCACCAACACCAAACGGTAATTGCCCGCCGCGCCCAATTTTTGCATCAGGCGCTCGCGCGCAACGGTGTTCTCAAGGCGGACGGGTCGGCTAAGTTTGGAGGGTATTAACATCGGTGAACGCTTCTCCCTAAACGTGGCGCATCATTATTTTACGCTTCGTAATTAATAGTCACATACGTTCAGACATTCATTTACCTATTGCAAGCGAACCCATTAAGCAGTCTTAACAAAAGCGACGGTTATCACATTCCTGTCACACTTTAAGATTTCCCTCAGCCTCTCCTCCCCGCTCATCCTCCCCGCTGAATTTGGTACAGGAGGAGGAGCGCGTAATGGCTGACGCGCAGAATGAAGCACATTCACCTCCGCCCTTACAGGACTGATTATGAAATTTGATCGCACCCGTTTTAAACACGCGCTAACCCGCCAATGGCAACGTTTTGGTCTGCACGATGCGCAAGAGATGACGCCGAATCAATGGTGGCAGGCGCTGAGTGGCGCATTGGCCGACATGCTGGCGGAGATGCCTGCGCCGCCATCCGCCACGCCGCAGCGCCACGTTAACTACATCTCAATGGAGTTTTTGATTGGCCGACTGACCGGTAACAATCTGCTCAACCTTGGCTGGTATGACGAGGTCAACGCGGCGCTGGCCGAGTGGAATATCACGCTGAGCGACGTGGAAGAGTGTGAAACCGATCCGGCGTTGGGCAACGGCGGTTTGGGCCGGCTCGCTGCCTGTTTTCTCGATTCGATGGCGACGGTCGGACAACCCGCCACCGGCTACGGACTCAATTATCAGTACGGCCTGTTCCGCCAGCACTTCGTTGATGGCGCGCAGCAGGAGATGCCGGATAACTGGCAGCGCGATAGCTATCCGTGGTTTAACCACAACGCGGCGCTAACCGTGCCGGTCCATCTCGGTGGCAAAGTCATCACGCAGAATGGCGTTGTCCGCTGGGAGCCGGCGGTGCAAATTCTCGGCGAGGCCTGGGATCTGCCGGTGGTCGGTTATCAGAATGGCGTTACCCAGCCGCTGCGTCTGTGGCAGGCGAAACATGCGCAGCCGTTTAATCTGCAGCGCTTCAATAACGGGGATTTCCTGCGCGCCGAGCAGCCGGGCATTGAGGCTGAAAAACTCACTAAAGTGCTCTATCCCAACGACAATCACGACAACGGCAAAAAGCTGCGCCTGATGCAGCAATATTTCCAGTGCGCCTGTTCACTGGCGGACATTTTGCGCCGCCACCAACGCGCCGGACGCAGCATCGAATCCTTGCCGGATTATGAAGTGATTCAGCTTAACGATACCCATCCCACTCTGGCGATCCCCGAGTTGATGCGTCTGCTGCTGGATGAACACGCGCTAAGCTGGGACGAGGCGTGGCACATCACCCAACGCACCTTTGCCTATACCAATCACACTTTGATGCCTGAAGCGCTGGAGTGCTGGGATGTGCGCATGGTGCGCGCCCTACTGCCGCGCCATATGCTGATCGTTAACCAACTCAATGCTCAGCTGAAGAAGCAGGTTGAGGCGCACTGGCCGGGCGACGAAGCGACCTGGGCGAAACTGGCGCTGGTACACAACAATCAGCTGCGCATGGCCAATCTTTGCGTCACCAGCGGCTTTGCGGTGAATGGTGTGGCAGCGCTGCACTCGCAGCTGGTGGTGAAAGACCTGTTCCCGGAATATCACGCGCTGTGGCCAGAAAAATTCCATAACGTCACCAACGGCATCACGCCGCGCCGCTGGATTAATCAGTGCAATCCGGCGCTGGCGGCGTTGATCACTAAAACTCTTGATCAGCCGTGGCTTACCGATCTCGATCAGCTGAAAGCGCTAGAAACTTACGCCGATCACGCCGCATTCCAGGCGCAGTATCGCGCCATCAAGCAGCAGAACAAGGTGGCGCTGACGCAATGGATCGCAGAACGCACCGGCATCAAGGTGAATCCTGAGGCGATGTTTGATGTGCAGATTAAGCGCCTGCACGAGTACAAGCGTCAGCATCTGGCGCTGCTGCACATTATCGCGCTGTGGCAAACGCTGGTGAGCGATCCGCAGGCCAACCTGACGCC
>NZ_DAMBSA010000411.1:0-4106 GCF_032054795.1 Pantoea sp. CTOTU49201 | reverse complement strand
CAAAGCTCAATCGCCGATGAAGCGCTGCGCATCCGCATGGTGTTAGCCGACGGTAGCGTGCGTGAATTTGTGCGCGGCGAGCCCGATTTCGCCGCCGCGCAGGTTTCGCTCGGCACTTTAGGCATTGTTACCGCCGTGACGCTGCGCACCCGCCCTTTCCGCCTGTTTACCTGCCACAAGTTTGCCGTCTCAGCCGATACGCTGGAGAACGATCTGATCGAGTGGAATCAGCAGTATGAGATGAGCAAAGCCTGGTGGTTTGTCGATGACAACCTGATGCACGTATGGAACGCGCACGAGGCCAGCGACGAAGAAGCTGAAGCCTGGCACGCCAATCAGCGTGAAGTGATTGAGCATGGCGATGACACCGACAGCAGCCTGAATGACACCATCGACCAGACGCTGGCGCAGATGCATCGCGATACGCAGATTCACGGCAAAGGCGGCAAACAGTTCCGCACCGTGACGCGCTTCCGCGATTTCACCGACATCAGTGGCGATATCTATCAGCTGTTTTGTCGCGGTATTGCCGTGCCGCAGATCAACGTTGAGATCGGCGTGCCGCTGGAGAAAACGCCGCAGATTATCAGCAAGATCAAAGCGTGGTATGCCGAGAATCATCCGCATATGCACTATCCGATCATTCTGCGTTGCACCGGCGCGTCTGAAGCCTGGCTCAGTCCGGCGTATCAGCACGCCACCTGCTTCTTCGGCTTCGTGGTCTATTACGCCGATGACGGTTCGCTGTCGCAGGATGGCCTGCATTTTCTCACCGAAGTCGAGAAGCTGCTGGCGGCCGAAGGCGGACGTCCGCACTGGGGCAAATATTACGACCCGCAGCGCTATCAGTGGCGCGATATCTATCCGCAGTGGGACGCTTTTCGCGCGGTGCGCAACCAACTCGATCCACAACGCCGTTTTAGCAATGGCTATGTCACTGCTTTGTTTGATTAAGTTTGAGGGGGAGAAACCATGTTTGCATGGGTAACGCTGTTAACGCAGCCAGACTATTTTATTGGCGTGAAGGCGCTGCACCGCTCGCTGAAGCGCAGTGAAACCCGCTGGCCGCTGATTGTGATGGTCACTGACGCCATCGATCTGGAGACGCGTGAAGCCTTGCAGGCGCTGGGCTGCGTAATCCATCCGGTGGATCCGCTAATGCCGAATGCAGAACTGGAGCAGCATTACGCTTCGGCGCAGTTCGGTGAAGTGTGGAGCAAACTGCGCGCGTGGGAGCTGGTTGACTGCGAGCGCGTGGTATTTCTCGATGCCGATATGCTGGTGCTGCGCAATATGGATGAGCTGTTTACGCTCGATCTGGGCAAGCATGCGCTGGCAGCGTGTCACGCCTGTCGCTGCAATCCCAACAAGATCGCCAGCTATCCGGCCAGCTGGCAGCCGGAGAACTGTCATTACACCTGGCAGGATCGCGGCGAACCGGCACCGTCAACGCTCGATCGCTATCTGAACGGCGGTTTCCTGGTGCTGAAGCCGGATCTGGCGGTGTTTGAGTGGCTGCAGGAGAAAGTGGCGGGCATTACCGATTTGCGTCGCTATCCGTTCTCCGAGCAGGATTTACTCAATGAAGTGTTCGAGGATCGCTGGCTGCCGCTTTCGTATAAATACAACGCACTGAAAACCTTGCCGTTCCAGCACAGCAAGATGTGGCGTGAAGATGAGGTGAAGAACCTGCACTTCATTCTGGCGAAACCGTGGAAACGCGATTTGAATCAGCCCGAGTCGGAACGCGACCGCTATTACGCGCTGGATAAGCTGTGGTGGGAGTTGGCGGCAGACTGAGTTTGATTTTTTAACATGCGTATCAGGTCGCCATTAATGGCGACCCTACGACAAGCGGTGCGATCTTAGACTTAACGCCAACCCAACTCCGGTGCAACGTGGGTCAAAATGCTCTCAATCACGTGCGCACAATAATCCACGCCTAACTGGTTCGGGATGGTCAGCAGCAGCGTATCCGCTTCAGCAATCCCTTCGTCCTGCGCCAACTGTTTGATCAACTGATCCGGCTCGGCGGCGTAGCTGCGACCAAAGATGGCGCGGGTTTTCTCGTCGAGGAAACCTACCGAATCCTGATCCTGTCCACTGCGACCAAAGTAGGCGCGGTCGGTGTCGTTGGTCAGCGCAAAGATGCTGCGGCTCACCGAAACACGCGGCGTACGCTGATGGCCCGCTGCTTCCCATGCCTGACGATAGGCACGAATCTGCTTCGCCTGCTGCACGTGGAACGGCTCGCCGGTTTCATCATCTTTCAGGGTCGAGCTTTGCAGGTTCATACCCTGCTGCGCTGCCCAGATTGATGTTGCGTTGGAACCTGAACCCCACCAGATACGCTCACGCAAACCGGCCGAGAACGGCTCAAGGCGCAGCAGGCCCGGCGGATTCGGGAACATCGGCTGCGGATTCGGTTTCGCAAAACCTTCACCGCGCAGCACTTCCAGCAGTTCCTCGGTATGACGACGGCCCATATCTGCATCGCTTTCGCCATTCTGCGGATCAAAGCCAAAGTAGCGATAACCTTCGATCACCTGCTCCGGCGAGCCCCGGCTCAGGCCGAGCTGCAGACGCCCATTTGAAATCAGATCCGCCGCACCGGCATCTTCTGCCATATACAGCGGGTTTTCGTAACGCATATCAATCACGCCGGTTCCAATTTCGATCTTTTCGGTACGCGCACCGACCGCCGCCAGCAGCGGGAACGGCGAACTCAACTGACGCGCAAAGTGGTGCACGCGGAAGTAAGCGCCATCGGCACCCAACTCTTCAGCCGCGACCGCTAAATCAATCGATTGCAGCAGGACGTCCTGCGCCGAACGGGTGGCGGATTGGGACGATGGGGTCCAGTGACCAAAGGATAAGAAGCCAATTTTTTTCATGCTGAAATTCTCCTCGTGAGCCGCGCAGGCCCGAACGTTTTCAATGCAGCAAGGTTACGCCACAGACGAGGTGACTGATAGCCAATAGATTTCGCGCGCTTCATCAACTTTTTTGCATAAGTAAGAAAAAGAGATTCTTTGTGTTCATCACGGTGTTCAATCATCGTCAGAGGCCTAATCACTGTTCACAGGTTCGGCTTCTTTATGAGTAAAGGGACATCCGCCTATCTCAGCGCGCAACAGCGCGAGGTGATACATCAACTGGCGCGCAGCTGGCTGTGGCGCAGCGAATTGCCGACGTGGCTATTGATGGTGGCGGTCTACGGCGGCTGGTTCGCCAGCGTTGTCTACTGGCAAACGCTGGGATTAACCTTGAGCACGCTGCTGCTGATCCTGTTTACCACCTGGTATATGTCGCTGCAGCACGAGTTGATTCACGGCCATCCAACGCGTTTCCCCCGGCTCAACCAGCTGTTCGGCACGCTGCCGCTGGCGGTGTGGTATCCGTATGGTTTATATCGCGATTCGCATCTGGCGCATCATCGCAATCACACGCTGACCGATCCCGATGAAGATCCGGAAACCTACTACCTTTCACCAACGCGCTGGGCGCAACTCAAGCCGTGGCAGCAGCAGGTGATTCATCTGCGTAATACTTTTCCCGGCCGCTTGCTGATCGGCCCGCTGCTGGATATGGGCGCGACCGTCAAAACCCTGGTGAATGCATTTATGCAACGCGACACACCAGCGATGGCGATGTGGATCATTCATCTCAGCTTATTGAGCGTGCTGTTTTACTGGATGGCGCTGCACGGCTTCTCGCCGCTGTGGTTCGTGCTGGCGGTGAGTTATCCAGCGCTGATGCTGACCAAAGTGCGATCGTTCTACGAGCATCGCGCCGAAGAAGAACCGCTGGCGCGCTCGGTCAATAACGAAGCCGCGCTGCCGTGGCGCTTGCTGTTCCTCAATCTCAACTATCATTCTGTACATCACGATTTGCCCGGTTTGCCGTGGTACGGATTACGCAAAGTCTATTTGCTGTATCGCGATGGCTATCATCAGCGTAATCACGGTTTTCGCGTCGCCGGTTATGGCGAGTGGATAACCCGCTTCTGGCGCAAATCGGTCGAGGTTAATGCCCATCCGGGTACGCAAAAGGATGCACAGGATGCCCACGCTTTCGTTACCGATGTACGACATCAATCATCAGGC
>NZ_DAMBSA010000410.1:0-4113 GCF_032054795.1 Pantoea sp. CTOTU49201 | reverse complement strand
ATATTTATTACGTTGATAAAAAACCAGACTGTTGCCAGTCTGGTTTTTGTTTTTTGCCTTAATAGATGTTGGCGTGTTCCAGCTCATTTATTACGAATACATCGGGGTGATGTATTGGCTCAAAAACGCTTATTCCATCATGTGTACGCCAGCCCTCAAGCTTTTCTTCAGTTAATACTGGCGGCAATAGCGTTACAGGCGTTTCTTCCGGCGACGTCACAAGTTCGATCAATTCTAAATCATTCTTCTCGAACGCAGTTTCATCAATCGGCAGAAGGATTGCGCCGAGTTTTGATTCAATGATGAAAGAAAAATCGACTTTATAGCCCATGACGCCTGTTGGGCTAACGGGCACTGCACTGAAAATATGTTGAGTCGCGGGAAGGCTTGCAGGCAGATCAAATTGCCAGTGGCCTTCACTATCACTCTCGGAACTCCCTACCAACACATCATCAAGATAGAAGTGCAACATCGATCCAGCAGGCGCTTCTCCAGCAAATGTGATGCCATCTTCATCCTGCTGATATTCCCTAACGATGGTGACTTCATTGATTACTGAGGAAGTGAATTCAATCTGCTGAAGTTGTTGAGGCTCGTTTATGTCATGCCCAAACATAGTGGAGATATCTTCGCTGATCATTGGCTCATGATGCTGCTGCCGCCATAGATCTGCCTGTGGGGCAATGAAACTCCCACTTAGCATATCGAAGTCCCATTGAGGTTCGGCATCGAACTCAATCGTAGGCTGCAGAGTGGGCTGCGAGATTTCCTCAACATTAATCTCACCCATCTTCTGATGGTTGATTAATGACGCTACAGCCACGGACGCTTTAACGTCAGCGGGCAGTTGCAAATGTATCTCGTCGAAGCGGTGTTCAATGCTGATAGCCGTCGCAATAAATGCATTCGCACAAGAGGCATGTGCTGACGTATAGGGATTGGTGATGTCTATAGGCGTGGTACGCGCTTTTAACGCTTCCAGGCTCTCTCCTGATGCACTATAACGCGGTGCTTCGGAGGATTGACCTGACACATCGGGTACTCGAGGAAAATCGAGTCCATCTATATGAAAGGATGTTTGCATTATCTGACCTTCAAAAATGACACTGAGAAAAAAGAAATAGGCTCTTAAGCCTTCAGCGGTTAAAGCGACAGATTTGAGACGAGGATTAAGACTTTTAAGGGGTTTTTTGCGATTGCGCCCTATTAAGAACGCAATCGCGAAGAATATTACTTAACTTCCAGGCCTTTAGCCTGCATATCGGCGTGATAAGACGAGCGCACAAACGGGCCGCAGGCAGCATGGGTGAAGCCCATCGCCATCGCTTCTTCTTTCATCTCATCAAACTCGGCCGGGCTAACGTAGCGCTGTACCGGCAAGTGGTGACGGCTAGGCTGCAGATATTGTCCCAGCGTCAGCATGGTGACGCCGTGGCGACGCAGATCGCGCATCACTTCAATGATCTCGGCATTGGTTTCGCCGAGGCCCACCATCAAACCCGATTTGGTCGGGATATCCGGATGTGCTTCTTTGAAACGCTCCAGCAGCTTCAGTGACCAATCGTAGTTGGCGCCCGGACGGACCTGGCGGTAAACGCGCGGCACGTTTTCCAGATTGTGGTTAAACACATCCGGTGGCGTTGCGGTGAGAATTTCCAGGGCGCGATCCATACGACCACGGAAGTCCGGCACCAGCGTTTCAATTTTGATGGTAGGGCTTTTTTCGCGAATCGCGCTGATGCAGTCGGCAAAGTGCTGAGCACCGCCGTCGCGCAGGTCATCGCGGTCAACCGACGTAATCACCACGTAACGCAGCGCCATATCGGCGATGGTTTGTGCCAGTTTCAGCGGTTCGTTAGCGTCAGGCATATTCGGACGGCCATGCGCCACGTCGCAGAATGGGCAGCGGCGGGTACAAATCGCGCCGAGGATCATAAAGGTCGCGGTGCCGTGGTTAAAACACTCTGCAAGGTTAGGGCAGGAGGCTTCTTCACACACTGAGTGCAGACCGTTTTTACGCATCGCGGCTTTGATGCCCTGAATGCGGCTAGAATCCGCAGGCAGTTTGATCTTCATCCATTCCGGCTTACGCAGAATTTCTTCACGCTCAACCATCACGGTTTTCACCGGGATCAGCGCCATTTTGTCGGCATCGCGATACTTGACGCCACGTTCCATCTGAATTGGTTTACTCATAAATCTGCAGGTTCCGGTCGGGATTGCGATTTGAAAGCTTCCTCACTCAAACTGAGAACCAGGCTTTCAACTTTTTTTGAAAATATGGCAAAAATTATATCATCTCGTCTGCCCATAAGCAGCCGATTAGCCAGTGCAAAAGTTACAATTTTGTAAATGCGCACGTACAGTCAAGGTCAGACTGCGGCATCACTTTGCCATTCCAGTTGGGTAAATCCGGTTAAACGGGCGAAATGCTGCACCAGACGCGGCCGCACATCGGCGGGCGTGACGCCCGGCTGCAGCTGGCTGAGCTGCGTCATCTGCATCCCGGCATAACCGCACGGATTGATGCGCAGGAAGGGCGCGAGATCCATCGCCACATTTAGCGCCAGTCCGTGAAACGAGCAGCCTTTACGGATGCGCAGCCCCAGCGAGCAAATCTTGTCATCGCCCACGTACACGCCTGGCGCATCCGGTCGCGCACGGGCGCGGATGTTATAGTCGGCCAGCGTGGCGATCACCGTTTCTTCCATTGCCGTCACTAACTCGCGTACGCCCATTTTGCGACGTTTCACGTCGATCAGCACATACATCACCTGTTGGCCGGGGCCGTGATAGGTGACCTGGCCGCCGCGATCGCTTTGTACCACCGGAATATCGCCCGGCATCAGCAAATGTTCGGCTTTACCTGCCTGACCTTGGGTAAACACTGGATGATGTTCCACCAGCCAGATTTCATCGGCGGTGTTGCTGTCGCGTTGATCGGTAAAGTGATGCATCGCATCGGAGATGGGTTGCCAATCGCGCTGGCCGAGTTGACGAACAAGAAGCGTATTAGCTGACAAAGCAGAGGTCCGGTAAAGAGTGGAAGGCAGAGTATAACGCTGGCAAAGCGGACTTTGCCAGCGCCAGAATTACAGCACCATCCGCACGATTTCGATGTTGCCCAGCTCTTCGTACAGGGTTTCAACCTGCTCAATGTGGGTGGCGATGATGGTAATGGAAACCGAGTGATAGTTGCCTTTGCTGCTTGGCTTAACGTCCGGTTTGTAGTCGCCTGGCGCGTGGCGCTGCACCACTTCAACCACTTGATCAACCAGCTCCGGTTGCGCCAAACCCATCACTTTGTAGGTGAAAGGCGTAGGGAATTCGAGCAGTTCATTCAATTTGGTTTTCATACATTGACTCCGGTGCTTAAAAAAACATGCTCCCGCCGAGGCGGGAGCAAAGATAGTAGCTTATTTGGGGGCAAATTGGCGTTTTTTCAAGCGCGCCTTAGCCAAACCAGTGGTGGAACATCAGTTTGATGTAATCGATGATGCGGCCAAAGAAACCACCTTCTTTCACTTCGTTCAGCACCACCAGCGGACGCTGTTCAACGGTTTTGCCATCCAGCTGGAAGTTGATGCTGCCCACCACCTGATTTTTCTGCAGCGGTGCGTGCAGTTCAGTGTTGTTCAGCACATAGCTGGCTTTCAGGTCTTTCATACGGCCACGTGGGATGGTCAGATAGGCATCTTTTTCCACGCCCAGCTGAACACGATCGCTGTCACCGAACCAAACTGGCTCAGACGCAAACTCTTTGCCTGCTTTCAGCGGTGCCACGGTTTCGAAGAAGCGGAAGCCCCACGTCAGCAATTTCTTGCTCTCGGTTTCACGGCCTTTATAAGTACGACCGCCCATCACTGCGGAGATCAAACGCATCTGGCCTTCAGTGGCAGAAGCGACCAGGTTGTAACCCGCTGCGTCTGTATGGCCGGTTTTGATGCCATCCACGTTCAGGCTGGTATCCCACAGCAAACCGTTACGGTTGGTCTGCTTGATGTTGTTAAAGGTGAAATCTTTTTCACGGTAAACCGCGTACTCATCGGGCACGTCACGGATCAGCGCCTGGCCGATCAACGCCATATCGCGCGGCGAGCTGTATTGGCCTTC
>NZ_DAMBSA010000409.1:0-4115 GCF_032054795.1 Pantoea sp. CTOTU49201 | reverse complement strand
CATCTCGGTCAGCAACGAGTTGAGGTCATTTGAAAACAGCTGAAACTCGCGCGTCGGACTTTCTGGAATACGTAAGGAAAAATCACCGGAATGGATGACATAATGAATCGAGCTGGTGATGTTGCGCAGCGAGGCGAGAATGCCGCGATGGAGAAACTCACTTAGCAGGAATGAAATGATTAATACACACAGCATGCCGCTGGTCAGAATCATCAGCGAATAACGAATAAAATCAGCCGCGCCGGTGACGGTACCTTCCAGCGTCAGCGTACCGACATTGGTTTCTGAGTGGATAATATTAACGCCAAACGGTTTGAGATAAATCCACTCACGTAATAAACGCGGATACCAGCCGGTTTGTTCCTGTTGATCATGCCAGTCCACTAAAACGGTTTGATCGTCAGTCACTAATTTCGCCGAATCAAACATGCCTTCATTGCCGAGTCGTGCGATTTTATTGTGCGCGTCGTAACTGTCTTCAAAAACCGTGGCGGCGGTCAGCGTGGTACTGAGCGTGGCGGCAATTAATTCGAGGTTTCTTTTCTCGTAGCTTTTAATAAAAAGCAGGGAAGTCGATGAGAGCAACAGCCAGCACAGCAGTAAAATAACCGCCGAGTTAATGGTGCTGATCTTGCGCAACTTGTTGCGAATCGATGATTTGTCGTTAATTGAATTTTCTAATTTCATCTTATTTGCTTCCATTGCGGGACAGCAACAACACGTCCGGACTCACCTTGACGCCGCTCCTGGCAAGCGAATCAAGGTTAACTGAGAACAGCGTGTGATCTGATTTAAAGATCAGGCAGAAAGCCGCCCCGACGGTACATTCCGCATTGTTCTCTGCAAGGGTTAATACCGCTTTACCCTTGAAGTGATTTAACAGTTCTAACTGTTGTTCTGGTGTCTGATCGCCAAAATAGACCGCATCGCACTGTTGCGTCGCTAGTTCGCTCTCGCCGGCAAGATAAACCACGCTGAACGGTACCGCTGAGGGCACTTTATTTTGTGGCAGCGAAAGATGCTGTGCAGAAGAAAATACGCAAAGCTGAGGCGCGCCGGTTAATCCCGGCCAATGGGTAAAACTAATAATGCCGCTGACAATGCGATTGGCTTTATCGTCTTTTATTTCAGCAATTGCTGAGCGAGAAATAAACAGCAGCAGGAAAAGTGCAGTGATGACGATTTTGCAAATGTGGAGCAGGGAAAGCAGTATGTCGGCTTCCCGATGAATTTGATGTTTACGTAACATACTGCGTTCCCGAAAGTTCTTCGCATTAATCAGCGCGCAAATATTAACATCGCTGCGGTTAAAAAAGTACACATCTCCCCGTAGGGTCGCCATTCATGGCGACCTTGCGTGCATAAATGCACACCCTGAGAAAATCCCAACGATATTAGTACATGTCGCTGCGCGAAATTATTTTATGGATAAGAAGCCAAAAAGGGCGCATTTCGCCAAAATGTGATCCAGCACACATTTATCGTCCTGATAACTGATGTGCGTTAAAGCGGCTCAAAACGCTGATGATGAGTAAATTAGCGACAAAAACGCATCTTCCCCGTGTGTTTCCATTAGCAAAGCTTACGCATTCCCTCAGCAAACAAACTGCGCGATGAACATGATTTTCGATTACGAAACAATTCGACATATTTATCGAGGTGAGGCTTTTTCACATTCTGGCAGGATACGCAACATTCAGTACATCCTGGTCACCGTGTCATGCAGTGGTTTTCAAAAAACGCCGTTTTTTTTGCTGTAAAAACCTGTCTGGCCGCCTTTCTGGCACTCTATTTCGCACTTGAACTTAACCTGGATAAACCGGCCTGGGCGGTGACCACGGTTTTGCTCGCGTCACAGCTCTATTCCGCCTCAACCATTTCCAAATCGGTGTTCCGCTTGCTGGGTACCTTATTAGGTGGCGTGTTCGTTTTCTTTATTTTTCCGCCAACCGTGCAGCATCCGCTGCTGTTCTGTTTCTGCATTTCGCTGTGGGTCAGCGTTTGCCTTTATCTGTCGCTGCACGACCGCACGCCGAAAAGTTACGTGTTTATGCTGGCCGGTTACAGCGCGGCGATCATGGGTTTTCCGGAAGTCACCACGCCACTGTCGATCACCAGCACGGTGATTTCACGTATCGAAGAGATTACGCTCGGCATCGTCTGCAGCAGCCTGGTGCATGCGCTGCTGTTTCCGGTATCGATGCGCAGCCTGCTGGAGCAGAGCGTCAGCCACTGGTATCTCAACGCGCGGAAACTGTGCAGCGATCTGCTTTCTGGTATTCCCAGCGACAGTTCGCCCGAGCGTGACGACATTCTGATCCGCATGGCGACCCATCCGCAGCAGGTAGAAGTGCTGATCACTCATTGCGTCTATGAAGGTGATGCCGCGCGGCGACTGATTCGGCTAGTGAGCGTGCAGTATCAACATCTCTCCTATTTGATCCCAACGTTAACGGCCATCGAGATGCGCCTGCAGCGGCTTTCAACACTGCAAATCGCCTTCCCGGAAAACGTGGCGCAGACCTTTCAGCTGTTTCTGCAGTGGCTCAACGACGGTGAAGCGGTGGGGGAAACCGGCGGCATTCAACAGACGTTGAGTGATTGTCAGGCTGAAATTAATCTCGCCTGGCAAAACGGCGAATTGCCCACCGAAAACTGGCTGCTGTTTACCGGATTAATGGAACGTCTGGCGGATTTCGTGCGCATTGCGGGTGCTTATCAAAGCGTTGGCGGATTGGTGAGCGATCTCTCGGGCGACACCACACTGGCGCGCGGTAAACGCACGCACCGCTTTTTCGATAAAGGGTTAATCCGACTGTCGGCATTAACCGCGTTCTGTGCCACCTTTGGTTCCTGCTTGCTGTGGATGGGAACGGGTTGGCGTGATGGCGCATCGGCGCCGGTGATGGCGGCCATTCTCTGCTCATTGCTCGCCAGCCAGGATACGCCGCTGACCTCGATGAAGCTATTTGTACGCGGCGTAATCGTGGCGATCATTATCAGCGTGATTTACGTGGCGCTTTTGATCCCGCAAGCCACCTCATTCGAAGCCCTGATGATTTGCCTCGCGCCCGGCCTGATGCTGTTGGCACTGATGATCGCACGTCCCTCCACCAACATGATTGGCCTGAGCGTGGCGATTCAGATTCCCGGCTTTATTGGCCTTGGCCACCATTTAAAACCCGATCTGGTGCTGCTGATCAACAACGCGATTGCCACCATGGCGGGCGTGATGTTTGCAGTGATCATCACCGCCATCATGCGCAACAAACGCCCATCATGGACCGCGCGCCGTGCCGTGCGGCAAGGTCTGCGCGAGCTGCTGCGCTTTATTAAAGAGACGGAACGAAACGGTTCATCGCTGCTGGGACGTCAACGTTTTATCAGCCTGATGCTGGATAAAGTAAACGTGGTGCTGCCGCGTTTACGCCTCGATCCGCATCCCGATATGCGTTCGGCTGGCATGTTGCTCAAGGAAGTGTGGCTGGGCGTTAATAGCTTTGACTATTACGCGCGCCACAAGGAGTTGCTGCAGCAATATCAGCTGGATAGCGGTCAGATGTTTCATGAGCTGGCGCTGTTTCTCAAGCGCCGCCTGAAGTCGCTGCAAACCCCGCCGCATGCGGATTTGCAGGAGGAGCTGGATTTACTGCTGCTGAAGCTGGAACAACTGGCGAAACACGACGAAAGGGTGCTGACGCCGCTGTTCCATCTGTTCAGTATTCGGCTCTATCTGTTCCCGCAACAAGCGTGGCCAATCGCTACTCCACGCCGCACTTAGTAGGGGCGCCATTTATGGCGACCACCTATTTAAATCGCGTCCAGATTCCGCCCGTTGCTGGCGATCACCTGTTTGTACCACCAGAACGATTTTTTGCGGATGCGTTCAAGGCTACCGTTGCCTTTATCATCACGATCGACATAAACAAATCCGTAGCGCTTACTCATCTCGCCGGTCGATGCCGCCACCAAATCGATGCAGCCCCACGTGGTATAGCCGATCAGCGGGATGCCATCGGCAATCGCTTCGCCCATCGCCTGAATATGTTCTTTCAGATAGCTGATGCGGTAATCATCGTGAATCTCGCCGTCGGCGTTGATTTCATCGTGCGCGC
>NZ_DAMBSA010000408.1:0-4125 GCF_032054795.1 Pantoea sp. CTOTU49201 | reverse complement strand
CCGCGCTTTCCACCACACCCACGTTGACGCTGCGGCTCTTAATGGTGGTTTTACCGGCTTCGATGCCTTCCGCATTTTCGGTAATCAGCGTCACTTCCGGGCCCTGATGGCTGAAGTGATAAAAAAGAATCCATCCGCCGATTAACAGCGTGACAATGGGTACAATCCAGACCGGTGACCAGCGTTTAATCTGGTCGACCTTAGCAGTCCCGTGATGGTTGTCCGTCAAGACGCGGCTCCTTACGTTCAGTTTCTCGTTGTCGATCCCACAGCAGGCGCGGATCAAAGGTCATGGCGGCGAACAGCGTGAGAATCACCACCATGGCAAACAGCAGCGCACCCGGCGCAGGATACACACTCATCAGCCTTCCCATCCGCACCAGCGCAGAGAGAACGGCGATAACAAACACATCAATCATTGACCAGCGGCCAACGAACTCAACCACCTCATAAATCACGTGCATCTTTTCATCATCGCGCCCGCCACGTCCGCTGCCGTGCCAGCACAGCCAGGCAATCGCCAGCATTTTCAGCGAAGGCACCATGATACTGGCGATGAAGATCACCAGCGCTACCGGCCACGAACCGTCGCTCCACAGCAAAATTACCCCGGCCATAATGTTCGAGGGATATTGCGAACCGAGCGTTTCGGTCACCATGATCGGCATGATGTTGGAGGGAATATAGAGCATCACTGAGGTAATCAGCAGCGCCAGCGTCCATTGCAAGCTGTTCTTACGGCGCGCATGCGCCTTCACACCACAACGCGGGCACGCCAGTTGGTCGGCGGGCAGAATAGCGGTGCAACAAGGACAGCTGCGCAAACCCTGCTTTAAGCCGCTAACACCGGCCAGCGGCACTTTTGGTAGCGGCGGCAACGGATCGATACGTTGCCACACCCAGCGGCGATCAACACATTGAAACGCCCGAAGATGCAGCACGCAGAACAGACACCACGGCCAGAAGCTGCTGCCGAGGCCAATTTCACCGTACGCCATCAGCTTAACGAAACTGACCAGCACGCCAGCCATAAAGATTTCCGCCATGCCCCAGCTACGCAGCTGAAACAGCACGCGCGCCAACCCAAGCCGCAGGTTATGCGGCATGCGAACGTTATTGACCAGCAGGATAATGGTGATCATGCAGAAGGCGGGAATGCCCTGCACAAACAGCAGAAACAGTGTGGCCAGGCTGCGGTAATCTTCGCGATCCATCACCTGCGGGATTTCGAGCAGCGATATCTGGCTGCTCAATCCCGCGACGTGCATATTGATGAAAGGAAACAGATTGGCCAGCACCAGCATAAACAGCGCCGAAAGGGCGTAGCCGGTCGGACGTCGACGCGGCTCCTGCCAGTTGGCTTGCAGCGTGGTGTGACAACGCGGGCAACGCGCACGGCTGCCGACCGGTACAGCGGGCAGCTTTACTGTTAAATCACACTGTGGACAAAGACTCCACTGATGCGCTTGATCCGCTGCACACATGCTGACTCCTTCCGATTACGCGCCGTTTTTCAGCGCTTCCAGCTCTTCCCAACGTTCAAACGCCACTTCCAGTTCCTGTTCGGTTTGCGCTAACGCATCCAGAACCGGCTGGGTTTTATCGTGTGGCTGGCTGAAGAAGTCCGGGTGACTCATTTTGGCCTGCAACTCACCGATGCGGGTTTCCAGCTGCTCCAGTTTTTGCGGCAGCTGTTCCAGTTCACGTGCCAGGTTATAGCTTAGCTTGTTGGCTGGACGTTTGGCGGCGTCACTTTTCTCTGCAGTTTTCGCCGGTGCAGCTGATTTGGCCTGTGAGGCTTTACCCTGCTTATACGCGGCGCGCTGCTGCTGAGCATCGTGATAGCCACCAACAAAGGTACCGATTTCGCCGTTGCCTTCGAAGATCCAGCACTCGGTCACGGTATTGTCGACGAATTGACGATCGTGGCTCACCAGCATCACGGTGCCCTGATAACCATCCACCAGCTCTTCCAACAGCTCCAGCGTTTCAACGTCGAGGTCGTTGGTCGGTTCATCGAGAATCAGCAGGTTGCTTGGCTTGAGGAACAGACGCGCCAACAGCAGGCGGTTACGCTCACCGCCGGACAAGGCGCGCACCGGCGTCATGGCGCGTTTCGGATGGAACAGGAAGTCCTGCAGGTAACCGAGCACGTGGCGCGGTTTACCGTTGACCATCACTTCCTGCTTACCTTCAGCGAGGTTATCCATTACGGTACGATCCGGATCCAGCTCAGCGCGGTGCTGATCGAAGTAAGCGATTTCCAGTTTAGTACCGCAGTGCACGCGGCCGCTGTCGGCTTTCAGCTGATCCAGCATCAAACGCAGCAAGGTGGTTTTACCGCAACCGTTCGGGCCGATCAGGGCGATTTTGTCGCCGCGCTGTACCTGAGTTGAGAAGTCTTTCACCAGGGTTTTGCCACCCACGCTGTAATTGACATCTTCCATCTCAAACACGATTTTGCCGGAACGGGCCGCTTCGCCGACCTGCATATTGGCTTTGCCCATCACTTCACGGCGTGCAGAGCGCTCGTTACGCAGCGCTTTCAAGGCACGTACACGGCCTTCGTTACGCGTGCGGCGCGCTTTGATGCCCTGACGGATCCACACTTCTTCCTGCGCCAGCTTGCGGTCGAACTCGGCGTTCTGCATCTCTTCGACACGCAGCGCTTCTTCTTTGCCGGTCAGGAACAGATCGTAGTTGCCCGGCCAGGAAACCAGCTTGCCGCGATCGAGATCGACAATACGCGTTGCCATGTTGCGGATAAATGAACGGTCATGCGAGATGAACACGATGCTGCCGCTAAAGGTCTTGAGGAACGTTTCCAGCCAGTCGATGGTTTCGATATCGAGGTGGTTCGTCGGTTCGTCGAGCATCAGCACGCGCGGGTTGCTCACCAGCGCGCGGCCCAATGCCGCTTTACGCAGCCAGCCGCCGGAGAGCGAGGACAACTCGGTATCCGCATCCAGACCAATCTGCAGCAGCACGTCGTTGATACGGCTATCCAGCTGCCACAGATTCTGGTGGTCGAGAATAGTTTGCAGACGCCCCATCTCGTTGAGGTTCTTCTCGCTCGGATCTTCCATCACCAGATGGGAAATCGCGTGATAAGCCTTGAGATGCTCAGCCTGCTCGGCCACGCCTTCGGCAACGAAGTCGTAAACCGAGCCGGTAATGTTGCGTGGCGGATCCTGTTGCAGACGCGCCACCACCAAATCCTGCTCATAAATGATGCGACCATCATCCAGCGGCTGTTCGCCGTTGATGATTTTCATCAGCGTCGATTTACCGGCGCCGTTACGGCCAACCAGACAGACGCGTTCGCCTTCTTCGATATGCAGTTCGGTGTTATCCAACAGCGGCGCATCGCTGAACGAGAGGTAAGCGCCATGGATACTGATCAGTGACATAAAACTTATTCCTTACCGGCCTGGCTAACCAGCCAGCAGTTGTGAATTTGACGGTTGCGCGCGAAATCCTGCGACAGCGTTTTTTGGGTAATTTCCTGCGCCTGCAGACCCAGACGCTCTAAGCCGTCGAGATCCATTTTGAAGCCGCGCTTATTGTTGGAGAACATAATGGTGCCACCGCGACGCAGCAGACGTTTCAGGTTCTGCATCAGCATCATGTGATCGCGCTGCACGTCGAAATCATCTTCCATGCGCTTAGAGTTAGAGAACGTCGGTGGATCGATAAAGATCAAATCGAACTGTTCGTCACTCTCGCGCAACCAGCTCAGGCAATCTGCATGCATCAGGCGGTGCTGACGGCCGGTTAAACCGTTGAGACGCAGGTTGCGCTCGGCCCACTCCAGATAAGTACGCGACATATCCACGGTGGTGGTGGTTTTCGCGCCACCCAAACCGGCGTGCACGCTGGCGGTACCGGTATAAGCAAACAGGTTGAGGAAATCTTTGCCTGCGCTCATTTTGCCCAGCATCTGGCGCGCGATACGGTGATCGAGGAACAAACCAGTATCCAGATAATCGGTGAGATTCACCAGCAGACGCGCATCAAATTCCTGCACTTCGAAGAAATCGCCCTTCTCGCCCAGCTTTTGATACTGGCTTTTGCCTTTCTGGCGCTCGCGGGTTTTCATCACCAGACGATTCGCCGGGATCTCCA
>NZ_DAMBSA010000407.1:0-4152 GCF_032054795.1 Pantoea sp. CTOTU49201 | reverse complement strand
CGATTTCGGCATTCAGGGTTTTGGCGATCTCATAGTTCAAAGCGGAAGCGAACTGATGTTTACGCGTAGGAACAAGGCCTTCAACAAGCACCACTTCCGCGTCTTTGGCGTTCGCATGGTAGTTGGCAATGATCTCTTCCATCAGCACGTCTTGCTGGTTAGAACCGAGCAGCGACTCAACGCGTGACATCTGCAGCGGTTCAGCGGCAGGAATCGCGGAGCTTTTACGGATAATGCTGGTGGTTTGGTCTGGCGCATCGCCGCCCGCACGTGGCTGGGCAATGGGCTTGAATACGCTCAGGCGCACGCCTTTGCGCTCCATGGCACGGATCACGCCGAGGCTGACGCTGGTCAGACCGACGCTGGTGCCGGTAGGAATGAGCATAATTGTACGTGACACGATAGAAACCTCTCAGGTGTTGCAGACTGTCTAAAACAACTCCGTCAGCCTAAGCTGACGGAGAGAAGTGTTTTTAAGCGGTGAGACGCGCGGCGTCTTGAGCAATCACCAACTCTTCGTTGGTTGGGATCACCACGGCCGGGCGCGTGCCTTCTTTGTTGATGAAGCCAGATTTGCCGAAGCGTGCCGCCAGGTTGCGCTCGTGATCAACTTCGAAGCCGAGTAGGCCCAGTTTCTGCAGCGCCAGCTCGCGTACCATCGCAGCGTTTTCACCGATGCCACCGGTGAAGACCACCGCGTCCAGACGGCCTTCCATCAGCGCGGTGTAGCTGCCGATGTATTTCGCCAGACGGTGGCAGAACACATCCATCGCACGCTTGGCATCTTCTTTGGTGGCGTAGTTGTCTTCCACATAGCGGCAGTCGCTGGTGACTTCGGTCAGACCTAGCAGACCAGACTCTTTGGTCAGCAGCTTGTTGATGGAATCAACGCTCATGCCGAGGGAATCATGCAGGAAGAAGATAATGGCCGGATCGATGTCACCGCTGCGGGTGCCCATCACCAAACCTTCCAGTGGTGTCAGGCCCATTGAGGTATCAACACACTGGCCGTTGCGAATAGCAGAAACAGAACCGCCATTGCCGAGGTGGCAAGTGATGATGTTCAGTTCGCTAACCGGTTTGTTCAGCATTTTCGCGGCTTCCTGCGTCACATAGTAGTGGCTGGTGCCATGTGCGCCGTAGCGACGAACGCCGTGCTCTTTATATAATTTGTACGGCAGAGCATAGAGATAGGACTCTTCCGGCATTGTCTGATGGAATGCGGTGTCAAAAACCGCCACATTTTTATCAGAAAGATGCGGGAAGTTTTTCAGCGCTTCATCTATACCGATCAGATGCGCAGGGTTATGCAGTGGCGCAAAAGAAGAGGCGTCTTTGATGCCCTGAATAACAGATTCGTCGATGATGACCGATTTGGTCAGCTGCTCGCCGCCGTGAACAATACGATGGCCGATTGCAGCGATTTGTGCCGAAAGCTCTGGTTTTTGTGCCAGAATAGTTTTAACCATGAAGTTCAGTGCTTCGCTGTGTGCCGCACCCGCGCCAAGCTGAGCTTCTTGTTTGCTGCCGTCCAGTTTCCACTTAATGCGTGCTTCCGGTAAGTGGAAGCATTCAGCCAGACCGGACAGATATTCGTCGCCGGTAACAGGGTTAAGGATGGCAAACTTAAGTGAAGAACTGCCGCAGTTCAGAACCAGAACTAACTTCGTCGACATGGAAGTACCTATTTTGTTAAATAGTGGCTAAAAAAAACGCAATCAGACTAACAGCGTAGCCCATGAAAGCTGGTAGGTTAATGATAAACATCATGTGCTAGTCAAAATTTCACTGACATGCAAAAAATTTTGGTGATTTTACGCTTATTTTTGATAAGCACTTAGCGAAACATGGCTCTGGCCGCTCTATTATTGAGCTAAAGCTTCCGGTAATGTTACTGAAACGGCGTCAGAATACTCACAGTCACCCGCAAAGACAAAAACTTTTGAAGGATGTCACGTAAAGTTGTGTAGTTATCGGTTTATTTTAAATATTGCAGATTTAGTTGAGGTCTATCATGGCGAATGAGACAGACAATCCCGGCTGGTTCGGCTTGTTCCAGCGCGGACAGCGATACATGAAGACCTGGCCTACAGACAAGCGCCTGGCGCCGGTGTTTCCTGAAAATCGCGTGGTCAATGCAACCCGCTTTGCTATTCGTTTTATGCCGCCGCTGGCAATTTTCACGCTGACATGGCAAATCGCGATGGGTGGACAACTCGGCCCTGCGATTGCGACTGCGCTGTTTGCCTGCAGCCTGCCGATGCAAGGATTGTGGTGGTTGGGGAAACGTTCTGTGACGCCGTTGCCGCCGACGTTGCTGCAGTGGTTTCATGAAGTGCGCACCAAGCTGGAAGAAGCGGGGCAGGCGATTGCACCGGTTGATGGTAAGCCGACATATCAGTCACTCGCCGAAGTGTTGAAACGTGCCTTTAAGCAGCTTGATCGCACTTTCCTCGACGATCTTTGATCTGCTGACGCTTTTACCTGCCAGAGAATTTGAGCCAAATCCCGGTTCAAATCAAAGAAAAGTGGTGCGGACACACACGCATCACTCTCCTTGTGTAATCATTTCTTCATTGTTTAAATCTTAAGCGGCCGCCCGGCCCGGGAGCAAACCATGGAAATGACCCACGCACAACGACTGATCCTCTCCAATCAATACAAAATGATGGCCATGCTGGAGCCTGATAACGCTGAGCGCTATCGTCGTTATCAGACCATTATTGAACGCGGCTATGGCTTGCAGTTGCGTGAACTCGACAAAGAGTTCGGTGAGCTAACCGAAGCGACCTGCCGCCTGCTGATCGATATTATGGAAATGCACCATGCGCTGCATGTTTCCTGGTCAAACCTCAAAGATGGCAGCGCGATTGACGAGCGCCGCCTGGCTTTTCTTGGTTTTGATGCGGCTACCGAAGCGCGCTATCTCGGCTACGTGCGCTTTATGGTGAATGTAGAAGGGCGTTATACCCACTTTGATTCCGGCACCCACGGCTTCAATGCTCAAACGCCGATGTGGGAAAAATACCAACGCATGTTAACGGTGTGGCACACTTGTCCGCGTCAATATCACCTCAGCGCGAATGAGATCGCGCAGATTATCAATGCCTGAATAAGGAGCGACGCGTGAAGTACAGGGGTTTTCTGTTTGATTTAGACGGTACGCTGGTGGATTCATTGCCTGCAGTGATTCGCGCATGGTCACTGTGGGGCGAGCGCCACGGTTTATCGGCGGAAGAGGTCCTGAGTTATATACACGGGAAGCCTGCTATCAATTCGTTGCGTCATTTCATGGCAGGGCAATCTGAAGAGGCGATTCAGGCGGAATTTCTCTGGCTTGAACGGCTTGAAGCGGAAGACACGCAAGGCGTGCAGGCGATTCCGGGCGCGTTAGCTTTACTGTCAACGTTGAATGAGTTGCAGATCCCGTGGGCGATTGTGACCTCGGGTTCGATCCCGGTTGCCCACGCGCGTCATAAAGCCGCAAATCTACCGATGCCAAAAGTGTTTATCACCGCTGAGAACATCAAGCATGGTAAGCCGAATCCGGAGCCTTATCTGCTGGGTGCTGAGCGTTTGGGGCTTTCAGCGACACAATGTGTGGTGGTTGAGGATGCGCCGGCGGGCATTATTTCAGGTTTGGATGCGGGCAGTGCGGTGATCGCGATGAATGCGCCAGCCGATGCGCCGCGCCTCAATGAAGTTACCTTCCGCGTCGCAACGCTTGAACCGGTAAACGTCATCAAAGAAGATAGCGGCGAGTTTACACTTTCTATCACCGCATAAAAAAACGGGCCGCTGCGGCCCGTTTTTTTACAGCGGCGTATCTTGTGAGATTTCATCCAGCGACAGGCTAAAGCTGGGAATAAACACCTCAACAAAATAATCCATTTCCGGTGAACGCCGTTGGGTGAGGGTTTTTTCCAGGCGTGCTTTGGCCAGCAGAAACTCGTTATTACCTGCCGATAATTCTTCCAGACACTTCACGTAGGCGCAAAGTGCATCCGCCTGCTTCACCACGGATTGCTCACTTTCGGTATGCAAATGTTCATCAATCAGCGGGCGATAAGCGTCCTGCAGTTCAGGCGGCAGCATATCAATGAGCTTCTGCTGCGCAATTTTCTCGATCTTTTTGTATTCGTGGGCAATCTG
>NZ_DAMBSA010000406.1:0-4192 GCF_032054795.1 Pantoea sp. CTOTU49201 | reverse complement strand
AGGCGGCTTCCACGTCGAGCCACCTGAATTCTTTAACCGTCTGCGTGCGCTGGCCGATGAACACGGCATTCTGCTGATTGCCGATGAAGTGCAAACCGGCTTTGCCCGCACCGGCAAGCTGTTTGCGATGGATCACTATGCGGTGAAACCGGATCTCATCACCATGGCGAAAAGCCTCGCGGGCGGCATGCCGTTATCGGCGGTCAGCGGCCGCGCCGAGATCATGGATGCGCCTGGTCCTGGCGGATTGGGCGGCACTTACGCTGGCAATCCGCTGGCGATTGCCTCTGCGCATGCGGTGCTGGACGTGATCGCCGACGAGAAGCTGTGTGAACGCTCTGCACAACTCGGCGCGCAGTTAACCGACTTCCTGCAGAGCGCGCGCAGCCAGTGCTCCTCCATTACCGATATTCGCGGCCTTGGCTCGATGATCGCGGTGGAGTTTGCCAGCGCGCAAACCGCGCAAACTATCCAGCAACAAGCGATGGCGCGTGGGTTGTTGCTGCTCACCTGCGGCCCGCAGGGCAACGTCATCCGCTTCCTCTATCCGCTCACCATTCCTGATGCGCAGTTCAGTCAGGCGCTCGACATTCTCAGCAGCGTGCTGAGTCAACACGCCGATTCGTAACACGCTACCCAGCTCGCGCGACGGGCTGGGCTTCTCACCTGTTGTAACCCGGTTGCGCGTGGCGCGGCCTGAGAGACGCTTTGGAGAAATATTGATGAGTTCACAGAATGCCGATGTACTGGCGCAAGGCCTGAAGCCGCGTCATGTGCGGATGTTATCGATTGGTGGCGTGATTGGTGCCGGATTGTTTGTTGGTTCAGGTCATGCGATCGCCGAAGCCGGTCCGGCGGTATTGCTGGCCTACATCGCCGCGGGCGCGTTGGTGGTGCTGATTATGCGCATGCTGGCCGAAATGGCGGTGGCATCGCCGGATTCCGGCTCTTTCTCCACTTACGCCGACAAATCGCTCGGCCGCTGGGCCGGCTTCACCATCGGCTGGCTGTATTGGTGGTTCTGGGTGTTAGTGATCCCGCTGGAAGCCAACGCCGCTGGCACCATCCTGCATTCGTGGTTTCCGCAGGTTCCGGTGTGGGAATACACGCTGGCGATCACTTCATTTCTGACCATCAGCAACCTGTTCAGCGTGAAGAACTATGGCGAGTTTGAATTCTGGTTCGCCCTGCTGAAAGTGGTGGCGATTGTGGCATTCCTCTGCGCGGGTAGTTTGGCGGTGTTTGGTTTAATGCCGGGCAGCAGCACGCAAGGGATTTCACATCTGTATGACACGCAAGGCTTTATGCCGAACGGCATTGGCGCGGTGCTGGCAGCGATCCTCACCACCATGTTCTCGTTTATGGGCACCGAGATCGTCACCATCGCCGCCGCCGAATCGCGCGAGCCGAAGAAGCAAATTACTCAGGCGACCAATTCGGTGATCTGGCGTATCGCGCTGTTCTATCTGCTGTCGATTTTCATCGTGGTGGCGCTGGTGCCGTGGAATACGCCGTCGCTGATGAAAGCCGGTTCTTACCAGACGGCGATGCAGATGATGAACGTGCCGTACGCGAAGCAGATCGTTGATGTGGTGGTGTTGATTGCGGTGTGTAGCTGCCTCAATTCCGCGCTGTATACCGCATCACGCATGATCTACTCGCTGTCACGCCGTGAAGATGCGCCAGCCATCGCATCGCGCACCACCCGCAGCGGCACGCCGTGGGTAGCGGTGCTGCTTTCTACGGCGGCCGCCTTCCTCGCGGTGATCGCCAACTATCTGGCGCCAAGCGCAGTATTTGAGTTCCTGCTCGCCAGTTCCGGTGCCATTGCGTTGCTGGTGTATCTGGTGATCGCCGCGTCTCATCTGGTGCTGCGCAAAAAGCGCGAAGCGCGCGGCGAAATCCTCAGCTATCGCATGTGGCTGTTCCCTGGCCTGACGTGGGCGACGATGGTGTTCATTGTCGGCGTGTTGATTGCCATGCTGTTTAACCAACAACACCGTCCAGAAATTATCGCCACCGGCCTGTTGACGCTGGGTGTGGTTGCCGCCAGTCGCATTGTGCAGCGCAAACGCGTGGCGCGTAAAAACGAGGAGATGGTGGCGTTACGCTCGTAACGCATTGATTCCGGGCAAGGATGCCGCGGAACTCAATCGTACTGCACGTCAATGCTGATGGCTTCTTCCAGCACGTTGAGGTTAATCGCGCATTTGCGCCACACCGGCAGACCGTTGGTCATGTTGTTATCCACGAAGTACTGCTGAAAATCCTTCAGCGCCTCCGAGAGATCGCCAATCGCGCGCGCATCGGGTTCAAACCAATCCGGTTCATCGTTTTCATCGATGTAATCGAACTGAAACTGCCCGCCATCATCGTCCGCAAAAAGTTCAGCCTGAACGATCAATTCCCGCGCACCTTCGGGGCCACAGCTAAAGATGATCTGGCCGATACGGCGATAAAGGTCTTCGTATTGCATAGGTTTTGGGTTCCTCAATGGTGTTTGGTGACGGTCGCCATAAATGCGGAATTCTGTTGTAGGGTCGCCATTCATGGCGACCTGCAGTTTCTCGATTATATTGACTTTAGTTCGCATGATAAGAGAATGAGGCTCTTCGAACAGAAAGTTGCAAAAAAGGGAGTTTACCATAGCCTGTTCACATCGTTTTCCCTGGGTTAACACCTACAAAAAATCCGCTGCGCTGATTGCTGTTGCCGTCGCCCTCTCTCTTGCCAGTTGCTCCTCGCCGCCGCCGAAATCGCTGGTCACGCCGTTGCCGACGGTGATCAAACCGCCGATGCCCACCAAACCTGCGCTGAGCAAAGAACCGGTGCGCGGCGTGTGGCTGACGACCGTTTCACGCCTCGACTGGCCGCCGATCAATTCAGTCAACGCCAGCCCGGCCAACCGCATCCACCAGCAGCAACAAGCGCTGACCGACAAGCTGGATAAACTGAAAAGCCTCGGCATCAATACAGTGTTTTTCCAGGTGAAACCGGATGGAACCGCGCTGTGGCGCTCCAGCATCCTGCCGTGGTCAGATATGCTCACTGGCAAGATTGGCGAAGATCCCGGCTACGATCCACTGAAGTTCATGCTGGATGAGGCGCACAAACGTGGCATGAAGGTGCACGCGTGGTTCAACCCTTATCGCGTCTCTACTAACGTCAAACCGTCCACGATTAACGCGCTGAATAATACGCTTGCGCTGCAACCGGCCAGCGTGTTTGTGCTGCATCGTGACTGGATCCGTACCGCTAGCGACCGCTTCGTGCTCGATCCCGGCATTCCCGCTGCGCGTGACTGGATCACCAGCATCGTTGCGGAAGTGGTGTCGCACTATCCAATCGACGGCGTGCAGTTCGATGACTATTTCTATACCGAAACGCCCGGCTCAACCCTCAACGACAACGCCACGTTCCGCCAATATGGTCAGGGTTTTGCCTCAAAAGCTGACTGGCGACGCAACAATACGCTGCTGTTGATCGAGCAGGTGTCGCGCACCATCAAGCAGCTGAACCCGAACGTGGAATTTGGCGTCAGTCCGGCGGGCGTATGGCGCAATCTTTCGCATGATGCGGCGGGTTCCGACACGCGCGGCGCGGCCGCCTACGACGAAGCCTATGCCGATACACGTCGCTGGGTGCAAATGGGACTGCTGGATTACATCGCGCCGCAGCTTTACTGGCCGTTTGCGCGCCAGGCCGCACGCTACGACGTGTTAGCTAACTGGTGGGCGGATGTGGTGAAACCGACGCATACGCGGCTCTATATCGGTGTGGCGCTGTATAAAATCGGCGAAGCCTCGAAAAGCGAACCAGACTGGACGGTGAATGGCGGCGTGCCGGAGTTGAAAAAGCAGCTCGATCTCAACGAGTCAGTACCGCAAATTAACGGCACCATTTTGTTCCGCGAGAATTACCTTAATCAGCCACAAACCCAGGATGCGGTAAATTATTTACGCAGCCGTTGGGGCGATTAACATTATCGCAGGGTCGCCATTCATGGCGTAATGCATGTCAGATAAGCAGTGCGCTGACATCGCAGGGACTCCGCCCGCTAAGCATCTGGCAGTTTCAGAATGCGTGAAGCAGGCGGCCGGGCTAAGGTCCGAAGGCGCGGACCTTAGCAATCCGCGCTTTCGCCGACGTCCTGTCGGCTCATCCTGGCCGTCACTCTGCGCTCGGCGCTGCG
>NZ_DAMBSA010000405.1:0-4204 GCF_032054795.1 Pantoea sp. CTOTU49201 | reverse complement strand
CGGGCGACGTTCACTCCTCGTTCCATGCCTTACGTAATCAGTTCACAGCCGGGCTGAATATGGCAATGGCGGGAATTCCGTGGTGGACCACCGACATCGGCGGTTTTCAGGGCGGAAATATTCATGACCCGGCGTTTCATGAACTGCTAATCCGTTGGTTCCAGTGGGCGGTATTCTGCCCGGTAATGCGTCTGCATGGTTACCGAGAGCCACAAATTGCACCTGAAGAAGCCTGGCGCGACGGCATTGCGCAATGCAACAGCGGATCACCTAATGAGGTTTGGAGTTACGGTGAGGAGAATTACGCGCTGATGAAAAGTTGCCTGCTGCAACGTGAGCAGATTCGCCCCTATATTGATGGCCTAATGCGCGAAGCGCATGAGCTGGGCGATCCAGTGATGCGCCCGCTGTTCTATCACTACCCGCAGCAGCCAGAGAGCTGGCAAGTGGAAGATCAGTATCTGCTGGGCCGTGACCTGCTGGTTGCGCCGGTGCTGCACGCCGGGCAGCGTGAACGTGAAGTGTGGTTACCTGCTGGTGAGCAATGGATTGCGCGTAACGGCGAGTGCTATCAAGGCGGACAATGCATTAGCGTCGCCGCGCCATTGAGTGAGATTCCGGTGTTTATGAGGGAAGGAAGTCAGGTAGATCTTCGCGCACCCGACTAAAACCCAGCTAAATAAACGTAGGGTCGCCATTCATGGCGACCAAAGACAAAGACATCCGCTTGCCAAGGTTGATGCACGTTAGCGGACCAGGTCGCCATGAATGGCGACCCTACAGGCGGAACGACGTTACGGGATTTACGCGCCTTATTACTCGCTCTCGTTGCGCTTCTGCCCTAATCCATATTCACGCAGCTTATTGGCAATGGCTGTATGCGAGACGCCGAGGCGTTTCGCCAGTTTGCGCGTGCTGGGATAAGAGAGATAAAGACGCGTCAGCACTGAACGTTCGAAGCGGCTGGTGATGTCATCCAAAGAACCTTCCATCGCCTCTTCGCCCAATGACACATCCAGCGCCTGCTCTGGCAACACAATATCTTGTGGTCCAAGCTCATAACCTTCCAGCTGCGTCAGCGCACGGTACAGCGCATTCTTCAGCTGGCGCACGTTGCCCGGCCAGTTGTAGCGCGTCAGGAATGGCGTCAGCTGCGATGAAAGACGCGGACGCGGCAAGCCTTGTTCGTCGGCGAAACGGGCGACAAACATTTCGGTCAGCGGCAGAATATCCAGCGGACGTTCACGCAGCGGCGGCAGATTGAGCGTTAGCACATTCAGGCGATAAAACAGGTCCTCACGGAACTCACCGCGCTGCACCAGCTCAATTAAATTCTTCTGCGTGGCGCAAATCACGCGTACATCAACGTGCACTTCATGCTCTTCACCCACGCGGCGGAACGTGCCGTCGTTGAGAAAACGCAGCAGTTTGGTCTGCATGCGTGGCGACATTTCGCCAATCTCATCCAGCAATACCGAGCCGCCGTTAGCCTGCTCGAAAAAGCCTTTTTTGCCTTCCAGCGCATTCGGATAAGCGCCAGCGGCGTGCCCAAACAGCTCGCTCTCGGCCACATCATCCGGCAATGAGGCGCAGTTCAGCGCCAGGAACGGTTTTTTGCCGCGTGCGCTGCGTAAATGACAGGCGCGCGCCAGCATATCTTTGCCGGTGCCGGTGTCGCCCACTATCAACAGCGGCGCGTCGTGCATCGCCAGCTTGCGCGCCTGATCGATCACCTGACGCATTTTTGGCGTAACCGCCACAATGTGATCGAACTCCGACTCATCGGTAACGGTGAGATTCTGCAGCTGTCGGCCCATACGTGCCGTTGATTTCAGGGTGATCATCGCGCCAACCGGCAGATCGCTCTGGCCCTCTTCTTCAGCCAGATAAATCGGTCGCGCTTCCATCAGGAAATCGCGCCCCTGAATCACCACATGCTGCGCCTGTGCGTCAACACGTTCATTCTCCAGCCAGCGCTGGAAATTAAAGCCGGTGATTAAGGTGCCAACGTTTTGGTTGCGCAGCTTCTGTTCATCAAGGGTAAACAGATTTTGTGCCGCCGGATTGGCCAGCTCGACCTTGCATTTCAGATCGATGGATAACACCGGTTCCGGCATCGCCACCAGCAACGCACTCAATGCGCGATGCTCGCGTTCAGAGGGCATAAACGAAACGGTACGCACATCTGTCACGCCAGGTGTACGGCGAATTTCTGCCATCAGATTGCTGAAGGGTTCAAACTCCAGTGCGGTAAAATTGAGATAAATGCGACCGAGTGGCGCAATTTCGATGCCGCGCAGGTCGATATTGCGGGCAACCAGCAGGTCGAGCAACTCGCGCGCCAGACCGATTCGGTCCTGGCAGAAAACTTCCAAACGCATTGCGATGAGCCTTAGTCAGGTTTTGATTTTAGTGATAATACGCTAACTTGCAGCGCCTCAGAAGAGGCCTGTCAGGAAAAGTTGACAGCCAGAGGCAGGTGATAAAGGGAAGTGTAGCGGAGCGACCAACAAAAATCCCGCCGAATATGCGTAGCAACACAGATAATTTTACCTTTCACGCCGGTTGCAGCGTGAAAGGTAAGCAAGTGCTGATTATTTAGCAGCCTGCCCTGCTTTATCCCCACTTTTTACCAGGGATTCTTTCAGCTGACCAATTAACTCACGGCGGAAATCACCGAGACGCGGCTTATCATCTTCCAGCCAGGGTAATGGACGACACAATTCCATCGCTTTAATGCCGAGACGCGCGGTGAGCAAACCGGCACCGATCCCTTGCGCAGCGCGGGTTGACAGGCGCGCGGCGAGATCCTGCGACATCCAATCCATACCGACTTCACGCACCAGTTCGGAAGCACCGGCAAACGCCATATTGAGCAGTACCAGGCGGAACAAGCGGATGCGGCTAAAGTAGCCCAGCTCAATGCCATAAATCGCTGCGATGCGATTCACCAGCCGCAGATTGCGCCAGGCGATAAACGCCATGTCCACTAAAGCCAGCGGGCTGACGGCAATCATCAGCGTCGATTCGGCGGCGTGACGGCTGATTTCCCGGCGTGCCTGACGATCCAGCACCGGCTGCACCAGTTGGGCATACAAAGTTACGATTTCACGATCGTTGTGAGTTTCATGCAGCGCCGCATGCCAGCGCTGCAGTGCAGGATGCGCCTGATCGAGCTGGGCCTGCTGCGCCAGCTTTTCACAGAACGCACGACCTTTCCCCACGCCGTGACTGTGCAGCAACTCGCGGCCAATATCGCGCTCTTCGGCACGCTGACGCAGACGATATAAACGCCGCCATTCGCCTATCAGCGCGCCCGCACCCGCAGCGACAATCAATGTGCCGGCCACGCCGGTGCCGAGGGTAAACCAGTCGCGCACCATCCACGCATCGTGCAGCGTTTGCGCGCCCTGCGCCACCACGCTGACGCCGAAAATAGCCAGGCCAACGCCCACCATTTTGCGCCACAGGCTGCGCTTCGGCCGCAGCGCGGCTTCCACCACTTTTTCGCCTTCGCCCTCTTCCAGCGGCTCGGCTTCTGCCGTGGCGAGAAAGGCCTTCTCACTGTCCGCGCTAAAGGTTTGCGCGGCGCGCAGTGGTTTCTCCGCTTCTACCGTCAGCGGACGGGCAAAATCAATGCGTCCTTTTAAAGGTGTTTCGTCGCTCATCGCAATTTATCTCCCAGTAAAAATTCCAGTGCGGCATCCATGCGAATGTGCGGCAGCGGACGATCAACATCCAGCTGCTGCGGCCGGAACTGTTCAAACTGAAATCCCTGCTGCTGCCAGAAATTGTGGCCCGGCAAACGCGGCGGCACTTCGCCGGGATAGAACGTCAGCGCTTCATTATCGGCTAAACGATGACCGCGCAACGCCGGTAACTTCTCGCCGCGATGATCCACCAGCCCGCTTTCCGTCGCCTGCACCGAGGCCAAACCGAGGCAATCCATGTTGATGCCTTCAAAAGCCGCGTTCTGCCACGCGTCCTGCACCAACTGCTGCAACAGCGACACCATATTGGCGTGCTGATCCGAGGTGACATGATCGGCTTTGGTGGCAGCAAACAGCAGCTTATCGATAACCGGAGAAAACAGGCGGCGGAACAGCGTGCGCTGACCGTAATGGAAGCTCTGCATCAGTTGCGTCAACGCGAGGCGCATATCGTTGAACGCTTGCGGCCCGCTGTTAAGCGGTTGCAGACAATC
>NZ_DAMBSA010000404.1:0-4216 GCF_032054795.1 Pantoea sp. CTOTU49201 | reverse complement strand
GCCATGCTTTGGAAGGTATACCTTGCGCAAATCCTTTTCGCATAGCAGGCAAGCATGACCACACATACTCGCATCCGTAAATTCAACACCAAAGAAACCTATCCCAATCAGGCACTGGATAACGATCTCTGTCAGGCGGTGCGCGCGGGCAACACCGTGTATGTCCGTGGACAGATTGGCACCGACTTTGCGGGCAATCTGGTGGGATTAGGCGATCCCGCCGCACAAGCCGAGCAGGCGATGAAGAACGTTAAACAGCTACTGGAAGAGGCGGGCAGCGACTTATCGCACATCGTCAAAACCACCACTTACATCATTGACCCACGTTATCGCGAGCCGGTGTATCAGGTGGTCGGCAAATGGTTGAAAGGCGTGTTCCCGATCTCCACCGGCTTGGTGATTTCCGGTTTAGGTCAGCCGCAATGGTTGATGGAAATCGATGTGATCGCGGTTATTCCAGACGATTGGCAAGCGGAATAAGAGGCAGGCGACGATGACGTTATCCATTGTGGGACGCTGCGATCAAACCGGTCAAATCGGCATTGCCATTAGCTCATCCAGCATTGCGGTGGGCGCACGTTGCCCATGGCTACGCTCAGCGGTGGGTGCAGTATCAACCCAAAACATCACTTTACCGGCGTTAGGTCCGCGCATTCTTGATCGCCTGCAACAAGGCGACAGCGCAGAAGCCGCGCTCAAAGCCGGTTTAGCCAGCGATGATTATCACCATTATCGCCAGGTGACGGTGCTAGCCGCGAATGGCCAAACGGCCTGCTTTAGCGGCGATAAAACCCTTGGCATCAATAACGCGCAAACCGGTTATCACTGTGTTGCGGCGGGCAACTTGCTGGCTACTCCTGAGGTGATTCCGGTGATGGTGAGCGCCTTCGAGCAGCATTCCGGGCATTTAGCCGAGCGCTTAATTGCGGCGATGCAAGCGGGCATGCAGGCCGGTGGCGAAGCGGGGCCGGTGCACTCCTCAGCATTGTCGATCGTTGATGATCAGGTATGGCCGATTGTCGATCTGCGTGTTGACTGGACGGACGGCGATCCGATTAGCGAACTCGAGCAGCTGTGGCTGGCCTATCAGCCACAAATGAACGATTACGTGACGCGCGCCATCGATCCAACGCAGGCACCCCGTTACGGCGTGCCGGGCGACGAGTAGGAGTTCCTATGTTTACTAGCCGACAACTGCTTGAAAAGCTGGTGGCGTTTGACACCACCAGCCGTGAATCCAACCTGGCATTGATCGATTTCGTCTGGCGTTACCTGAGTGATTTAGGTGTGAGCTGTGAGCTAATCCACAACGCGGAACGCAGTAAAGCCAATTTGTATGCGCGTCTTGGGCCCGCTGGCAATGGCGGTGTGATGCTCTCCGGCCATAGCGATGTGGTGCCGGTGGATGGACAAAGCTGGAGCGTGCCGCCGTTTGCTCTCACCGAACGTGACGGCAAGTTATATGGGCGCGGCACCGCCGATATGAAAGGCTACATCGCCTGCATGCTGGCGGCAGTGCCCCATTTTCTGGCTCAACCGCTGACACAGCCGCTGCATCTGGCGATCTCCTACGACGAAGAAGTCGGCTGCCTTGGCGTGCGCACCTTGCTGGATGCGCTGGCGCAGCGTGCGGAAAAACCGGCTATTTGCCTGATTGGTGAACCTACCGAACTGCAACCGGTGCTGGGGCATAAGGGCAAATTGGGCATGCGCTGTGAAGTGAAGGGCGCGGCTTGCCATTCGGCCTATGCGCCGCAGGGCGTTAATGCCATCGAATATGCCGCGAGATTGATTCAGCAGTTAACGGCGATTGGCGAGCGGATGGCACAAAATCAGGATTCTCGTTTTGATCCGCCGTTTACCACCGTACAAACCGGCATCATCAGCGGCGGCCGCGCATTGAACATTGTGCCCGCCGAATGCGCCTTTGATTTCGAAGTGCGCACCTTGCCGCAGGATGATGCGCAAGCCATCGCCGCTGAGATCGAGGCGTTCGCACAAGCAGAACTGTTGCCGCGCATGCAAGCCATCGTAGCGGACAGCGCGATCCGTTTTTATCCGATTAGCGGCTATCCAGGATTATTAACCGATGCCCAAAGTGAGGCCGCGCGACTGATCGCCTATTTAACCCTATCCAGCGACTTCAGCACCGTGGCATTTGGCACCGAAGGCGGATTGTTCCATCAAGCCGGTATTCCCAGCGTGATTTGCGGGCCGGGCAGCATGGCGCAAGGTCACAAACCCGACGAATTCATCAGCATCGCGCAGTTGGAAGCCTGTGACGCCATGTTGCAGCGCTTAGCCGCATGGATGAGTCAATAATTTCTGTGACGTTGTCACGAAAAACAGTTTTGGAGAGTTCATGGTCAGTGCAGAAGTTACCCGATTCCCGCAGCCCGATATGCCGCATCTGGCAGTGAAAGCCAGTAACGTCGCGGTGCAGTTAGATGGCGTGCTGAAAAAATTTGGCGATGCTATCGCGCTGCACAAAATTTCCCTGACCATTGAGGAAGGGGAATTTATTACGCTGCTTGGCCCGTCGGGCTGCGGCAAAACCACACTGCTAAACCTGATGGCCGGTTTTGCGGAGGCCGACGGCGGCGAGATTTTTATCGATGGTGATCTGGTGACCGAGATTCCACCTTATCAGCGTGAAATCGGCATCGTATTCCAAAACTACGCACTGTTCCCGCATATGACGGTGGAGAAAAACGTCGGTTACGGCCTGCGTATGCGCGGCGTGTCAAAGGCCGAAATTGCCGAGCGCGTTGAGCAAGCATTAGCCTTGGTCAAGCTGGCAGGTTACGGCCATCGCAAGCCACGTGAACTCTCCGGCGGACAACAGCAGCGCGTGGCGCTGGCGCGTGCGCTGGTGATCCGGCCCAAAGTCTTGCTGCTGGATGAGCCGTTTTCCGCACTGGATAAAAATCTGCGTTTATCAATGCAGGTCGAACTGAAAGCGATCCAGCGCAAATTGGGCGTCACCACGGTGTTTGTCACCCACGATCAGGGCGAAGCGCTGAGCATGAGCGATCGCGTGGTGGTGATGTCGGCGGGACACGTGCGCCAAATCGGTACACCGGATGAAATCTATCGCCAGCCGCGCGATCCCTTTGTGGCGGGCTTTGTCGGAGACGTCAATATTCTTCCGGGACGCTATGCCGGTCGCGATCACGCTGCGGTGCTTGAACTGGGCGGCAACGCGCTGCGTCTGCCAGCAGAACGTGTGCAGGCGAATGTTGGTGAGCGTCTGGATGTGTATGTGCGTCCGGAAAACATTCAGTTGGGGCCGCTGTCTTCGCACTCCTTCCTGAGCGCCACGGTGATCACCCATGTGTTTCAGGGCGATCACGTTGATGTGCATCTTGATGTGCCGGCGCTCGGCAGCGCATCGCTGTTTGCGCGCCAGTCTGGTCTCGATTCCCTGACGCGTTGGCCGGTTGGCAGCGTGGTGGGCATCACCTTTGATGATGAAGGCGTGTGCGCCTTTACCACCGCTAAGCAGGGATAAGATCTGATGTTGCCTGAAATGATGAAAGCGGTAATAGCCAGCCAACCGGGCGGCGCAGAGGTTTTAACGGTTGTGGAACGTGCTGTGCCGCAACCTGCGGTGGGTGAAGTGCTGATTCGCGTCGCCAGCGCGGGTGTTAATCGTCCTGACATTATGCAGCGTAACGGCATGCCCATCCCGCCGGGCTGCTCAGATGTGTTAGGTCTGGAAGTGGCAGGTGAAGTGGTGTCGTTGGGTGCCGACGTTATTGGCTTCGCCATCGGCGATGCGGTGATGGCGCTGCTCAACGGTGGCGGTTATGCCGAATATTGCGTGGCGCGCGCTGAGTTGTGTTTGCCGCTGGCCGGTAATCTGCCGTTGGCGCATGCCGCAGGCGTGCCCGAAGCGGCGTTTACCGTGTGGCACAACCTGTTTGAGCTGGGGCACTTAGCACCCGGCGAAACTGTACTAATTCACGGTGCCGCCAGCGGCGTCGGCACTTTTGCCATCCAATGCGCGCAGGCCTGTGGCGCACGGGTGATTGCCACCGCAGGCGGTGCCGACAAAATTGCGGCATTGCAACAGCTTGGCGTCTGGCGCGCCATTGATCGTCATAGAGAGGATTTTGTTGCGGTGATTACAGCGGAAACCGCAGGTCGTGGCGTGGATGTGGTGCTGGATAACGTCGGCGGTGATTACGTGGCGCGTAATCTAAGCGTGTTAGCG
>NZ_DAMBSA010000403.1:0-4225 GCF_032054795.1 Pantoea sp. CTOTU49201 | reverse complement strand
TGCACGACGGACGCGGCGCCAGCGTACTGACGCGCGCTCAGCTGGCACAGCTTGAGCAGCACTGGCCGCAGGATGAAGCCGGTTATCGCCTGAGTTATCACCTGATGTATGGAGTTTTAAGTAAATGACACGCTGGTTTATTACCGGAACCGATACCGAAGTGGGCAAAACTGTGGCCAGCGGCGCGCTGCTACAGGCGGCGAGCGCCACCGGTTTACGCACCGCAGGCTACAAGCCGGTGGCATCCGGCTGCGAGATCACGCCGCATGGCATCCGCAACAGCGACGCGCTGGCGCTACAGCGCTACAGCAGCCTGGCGTTAAGTTATGAGCAGGTGAACCCGCTGGCGTTTGTCGAGCCGACCTCGCCGCATATCATCAGCGCGGAAGAGGGCAGACCTATTACATTTGCCACGCTGTCAGCGGGCTTGCGCGCGCTGGAGCAGCATGCGGAATGGGTGTTAGTTGAAGGCGCAGGTGGATGGTTTACGCCGCTGTCGGAAACGCAAACGTACGCCGATTGGGTAGAGTCCGAGCAACTGCCGGTGATTCTGGTGGTGGGGGTGAAACTTGGTTGCATCAACCATGCGATGCTCACCGCCGAAGCGGTTAAAGCGCGCGGATTGCGCCTTGCGGGTTGGATTGCCAATGATATTCAGCCGCCCGGCAAACGCCATCAGGAGTATATGGCCACGCTGCGTCAGCGTATTGATGCGCCGTTCCTTGGTGAGATCCCGCACCTTAGCGATGAGGCCGACCAGGCGGAATGTGGGCGTTATTTGAGGTTGCCGCAATAAATAACCCAGGTCGCCATTCATGGCGACCTGGCTACATCGTCACGTCGCGGTCAGCCACTTATTCACCGTTAAATCATCCAGCTGCGCCACTTTGCCATGCGCCACGTTACGCCCACGATGCAGCAGCAGGAAATAATCGGCGACGCGCCGGACAAACGACACGTGCTGCTCCAGCAGCAAAATGGTTAAACCATACTCACGGTTTAGCCGACGAATCAGATTGCCCATCTCCTCTTCCAGCCACGGCGACATCCCTTCCGTTGGCTCATCCAGAATCACCAGCTTAGGCTGCAGCACCAGCGCGCGCGCCAGTGCCAAATGTTGCTGCTGTTCCATCGGCAGCTCGCCGCTGCGCTGATGGCGCAATGAATAGAGCGCCGGGAACAGGTCAAACACCATTTCCGGAATGGCGCGACTACGATCGTCCTGCGCCGCCATCAGGGCGATCAGCAGGTTATCCTCCACGCTCATCTGCGAGAAAATATGCCGTCCTTGCGGCACGTAACCAATGCCGGTACGCGCGCGCAGCTCGGCCGGTTGCAGCAGCAAATCTTCCGGCGGTGCGCCATCTTCCTGCCAGGTCATCGAGCCGCTGTTAATCGGCAGGCGGCCCATAATGCAGTTCACTAACGTGGTTTTGCCCATGCCGGGGCTGCCCAACACACCGGTGCAGGTGCCCGGCGGCAGATCGAGATCCACATCCCACAGAATGTGATTTTGACCGTAAAACTGATTCACCGAACGTAAACTCAGCATCTGACATACTCCTTCCAGATTATTAGCCTGAATGCTCCCGCTCTGTGTCGTCTGGCATACAGTCGTGCACGATTGATGGACACCGCTGTCGTCGGCAAGTGCCGATATGGACTCGTCACTCCATATAGCAAACACTGCAATTCCCAGGCCAGGTTAGGAATTTAACTCTTTCCAGGTCGGAAACCTGACAAATCAACCGCTAAAAGTTGAGAAACGCTTAACAATTGCCAGCGGTGATAAATCAGCTGCACTTTGACGGTGCTGACTGCTTAACGTTTCTGGTGCATTTGATCGTTCGTAAGGCAATAACCGGGGAAATAAATGGCCTTAAAGGCTTGCTTTTCTCCAGGTAAGGAGAGGTAAACAGGGAAAAAGAAGGGTTAATGCGACACGCAGGAGGAGAAAAATAAATGCGAAAAAATTTTTTTTCGCGCTTAAGAATGGGCTGGAGAAAATTATACACAGCCGATGGGCTCGGGGCTGGATTCACTTATCCACCATTACTGTGGATAACCTTGTGCATTAGCGACTGAAAACCGTGTGCAAGCGAGTAAATTCGCGGCCTTCATACATTATGATGAGAAACTGGGCTTTTGAGTCAACATGAATTAAAACAGCAGGTTAGTTAAAATCAAGCATGCGAATTATCTGGCTTGTCATCGGACTGCAATTTAATGACACTCTATTGACAAATGTTAAAAGCGTCCTCCGCTTGGGGATAACATTGCGCAACAAGAGCTTGCTGGCTGCCGCTTAAATTGCACTGAAGAAAATCGGCTTCAGGTTCCATTATCGTGCAAGGTTACTGTAATTATGTCCAGTATTTTTTTCTGGCAAATTCGCCATAGCAGAGTAGAATTAGCAGCCTGCCCGCCGACTTCATCTGCTGGAACCGCTAAAACATGAGCAAAGCCTTTAAACTCAACTCCGCTTTCAAGCCTTCAGGCGATCAACCTGAGGCGATTCGCCGTCTCGAAGAGGGGCTGGAAGATGGACTCGCGCATCAAACGCTGTTGGGCGTGACGGGCTCTGGTAAAACGTTTACCGTGGCGAACGTGATTGCCGACCTCAACCGTCCGACCATGGTGCTGGCGCCGAATAAAACCCTGGCAGCGCAGCTCTACGGCGAGATGAAGGAGTTTTTCCCGGATAACGCGGTAGAGTTTTTCGTCTCTTATTACGATTACTATCAGCCTGAAGCCTATGTGCCGAGTTCTGACACCTTTATCGAGAAAGATGCCTCGGTGAATGAGCACATTGAGCAGATGCGTCTGTCGGCGACCAAAGCGCTGCTGGAGCGTCGTGATGTGATTGTGGTGGCGTCGGTTTCGGCGATCTACGGTCTGGGCGATCCCGATCTCTACCTGAAAATGATGCTGCACCTGACGCGCGGCATGATTATCGATCAGCGCAGTATTCTGCGTCGCCTGGCGGAGCTGCAATACACCCGCAACGATCAGGCCTTCCAGCGCGGTACCTTCCGCGTGCGCGGCGAAGTGATTGATGTGTTCCCGGCCGAATCAGACGACATTGCGCTGCGTATTGAACTGTTTGATGAAGAAGTTGAGCGACTGTCGCTGTTCGATCCGCTGACTGGCCAGATTGATTCCGTCATCCCACGCTTTACCGTCTATCCAAAAACGCACTACGTGACGCCGCGCGAACGTATTCTGCAAGCGATGGAAGAGATCAAAGATGAGCTGGTGATCCGCCGCAAAGTGCTGCTGGAGAACAACAAGCTGCTTGAAGAGCAGCGTATTTCTCAGCGTACGCAGTTCGATCTCGAAATGATGAACGAGTTGGGCTATTGCTCCGGCATCGAAAACTACTCGCGCTATCTCTCCGGTCGTGGACCGGGCGAGCCGCCGCCGACTTTGTTCGACTATTTACCGGCGGATGGCTTGCTGGTGGTCGACGAATCGCATGTCACTATTCCGCAGATTGGCGGCATGTATCGCGGTGACCGCGCGCGTAAAGAGACGCTGGTTGAATACGGTTTCCGCTTGCCGTCGGCGCTGGATAACCGTCCAATGCGCTTTGAAGAGTTTGAAGCGGCCGCGCCGCAAACCATTTATGTGTCGGCCACGCCGGGCAATTACGAGCTGGAAAAATCGGGCAGCGAAGTGATTGATCAGCTGGTGCGCCCAACTGGCCTGCTGGATCCGGTGCTGGAAGTGCGTCCGGTGGCGACGCAGGTCGACGATTTGCTGTCGGAAATCCGCAAGCGTGTGGAGATTAACGAGCGGGTGCTGGTGACCGTACTGACCAAACGTATGGCGGAAGATCTCACCGAATACCTTGTGGAACACGGCGAGAAGGTGCGCTATCTGCACTCGGATATCGATACCGTCGAACGTATGGAGATCATCCGCGATCTACGCCTCGGCGAATTTGATGTGCTGGTCGGCATCAACTTGCTGCGAGAAGGTCTGGATATGCCGGAAGTGTCGCTGGTGGCGATTCTCGATGCCGATAAAGAGGGCTTCCTGCGTTCCGAGCGTTCGCTGATTCAGACCATTGGCCGCGCCGCGCGTAATATCAACGGCCGGGCGATTCTCTACGCCGACAAAATCACGCCTTCGATGGAGCGTGCGATGGGCGAAACCGAGCGCCGTCGCGAGAAGCAGCAGAAATACAACGAAGAGAATGGCATTACGCCGCAAGGGCTCAACA
>NZ_DAMBSA010000402.1:0-4228 GCF_032054795.1 Pantoea sp. CTOTU49201 | reverse complement strand
TCGTAGAACATCGCTTCGTCATCGCCAGACTCTTTCGCGTTCACCTGCTGCAGGAAACGCTCAGCCTGATCTTCTGCATCGTTCAGCTCCGAGAAGCCGTTACCGATTTCACGGCCGCCGATGAAGAACTCAAAGCGGTCGGTGATTTCCGGGTTCTCGTCGTTACGACGCGCCAGCGGTGACACTTCAGCCGGGTATTCGGTGATGAAGGTTGGCTGAATCAGGTGCGCTTCAGCGGTCTCTTCGAAGATCTCCGTTACCACACGACCGAGGCCCCAGCTCTTCTCAACTTTGATGTGCAGCGATTGGGCAATCGCTACCGCTTTATCGAAGTCTTCCAGATCGCTCAGGTCGGTTTCCGGACGGTATTTCTTGATCGCTTCACGCATGGTGAGCTTCTCGAACGGCTTACCGAAATCGAAGCTGTGATCGCCATACGGCACTTCCGTGGTGCCCAGCACATCCTGCGCCAGGGTACGGAACAGGCTTTCAGTCAGCTCGATCAGATCTTTGTAATCCGCATACGCCATATAGAGTTCCATCATGGTGAACTCTGGGTTATGGCGCGGCGAAATACCTTCGTTACGGAAGTTACGGTTGATCTCGAACACGCGATCAAAACCGCCAACTACCAGGCGCTTCAGATACAGCTCTGGCGCAATACGCAGGTACATATCGATGTCGAGCGCATTGTGATGGGTGATAAACGGACGCGCAGATGCGCCGCCAGGAATCACCTGCATCATTGGGGTTTCCACTTCCATAAACTCGCGGTTCACCATGAACTGACGAATGCCGGCCATGATTTGTGAGCGAATTTTGAAGGTTTTGCGCGAATCGTCGTTGGAGATCAGATCGAGATAACGCTGACGATAACGGGTTTCCTGATCGGCCAGGCCGTGGAATTTGTCCGGCAGCGGACGCAGCGCTTTGGTCAGCAGACGCAGCTCAGTGATGTGGATCGACAGCTCACCGGTTTTAGTTTTGAACAGCTTACCGCGCGCACCGAGGATATCGCCGAGATCCCACTTTTTGAACTGCTCGTTGTAGACGCCTTCTGGCAGATCGTCACGTGAGACGTAGATCTGAATCTGGCCGCCGACATCCTGCAGGGTGGCGAATGACGCTTTACCCATGATGCGGCGCGTCATCATACGACCAGCCACGCTCACTTCTACGCCCAGCGCTTCCAGCTCTTCGTTCTCTTTAGCGTCATAACTGGCGTGCAGCACATCAGACGTGGTGTCGCGGCGGAAATCGTTAGGAAACGCCACGCCTTTTTCACGCAGCGCGCTGAGTTTTTCGCGACGCGCTTTCAGTTCGTTGTTTAACTCAAGGGCGGCATCAGCGCTCTGCGGTTGTTGTTCAGACATGTCGGTTCCTTATAGCCCTGCTTTTAAACTTGCTTCAATAAAACGATCGATATCGCCATCCAGCACCGCTTGGGTGTTGCGGGTTTCTACGCTGGTGCGCAGATCCTTGATGCGTGAATCGTCGAGAACATAAGAACGGATCTGGCTGCCCCAGCCGATATCAGATTTGTTATCTTCCGCTGCCTGTTTGTCCGCGTTTTTCTTCTGCATTTCATATTCATACAGCTTGGCGCGTAACTGCTTGAAGGCCTGATCTTTGTTCTTGTGCTGTGAACGGTCGTTCTGGCACTGCACCACAATGTTGGTCGGCAAGTGGGTAATACGCACCGCAGACTCGGTTTTGTTAACGTGCTGGCCGCCCGCACCGGATGCGCGGTAAACGTCGATACGCAGATCGGCGGGATTGATATCGATATCGATGTTGTCATCCACTTCCGGGTAGATAAACACCGAACTGAATGAGGTATGGCGACGGCCGCCGGAATCGAACGGGCTCTTACGCACCAGACGATGAACGCCGGTTTCGGTACGCAGCCAGCCAAACGCGTAGTCGCCGATGATTTTAATGGTGGCGGATTTGGTTCCGGCCACTTCACCGTCTGACTCTTCGATAATTTCGGTTTTATAGCCTTTGGCTTCCGCCCAGCGCAGATACATGCGCAGCAGCATGCTGGCCCAATCCTGCGCTTCGGTGCCGCCGGAACCGGCCTGAATATCCATGTAGCAGTCGGCGCTGTCATATTCGCCGGAGAACATACGACGGAATTCCAGTTCGCCCAGCTTCACTTCCAGTGCATCAAGCTCGGCAACCGCTTCGTTGAAGGTCTCTTCGTCGTCGGCTTCAACCGCCAGATCCAGCAGGCCCTGCACATCTTCCAGGCCTTGTGTCATGTGATCCAGGGTGTCGACCACGGCTTCCAGTGAAGCACGTTCTTTGCCCAGCGCTTGCGCGCGCTCGGGTTCGTTCCAGACGTCTGGCTGCTCCAGCTCGGCGTTTACTTCTTCGAGGCGTTCTTTCTTGGCATCGTAGTCAAAGATACCCCCGAAGAACGTCGCTGCGCTCACTGAGGTCCTGGATACGATTTTTGACCGGATTAATTTCAAACATGGCTTTTCAGTCTTTTTTGACGATTCGGTGAAAGGAGATAAAAACTAACGCGCTAGTTTACCCGAAAGTGTGCGCACTTTGTAGCATTGCACGCGGCCTGAGTGAGCGCGCATCGCCCGCGAGAAAAAAAATTCTCAAGCTTCTGGAAAGCTGCATTCGTTACGCTTTCCAAAACACCGCAACAAACACCTCGCCTTCAGAACCTTCTTAGGAATTTTCCTGCAAATATTAGGCAATTAGCGCGGAAAGATGTCATTAAAGATCATGATTTATAAAGATAAATCATTAAGAATTGTCTTGTGAGAAATTTCCTGCAAGAAAGCAGACACGTCTCAAATAACGCCATTAAGCAGCTGATATTCAGCCTATCGATTTGTTAGCGCCCTTTTATCATTTTGCTCAGTGACTATCCCCCCGATGGACATCACTAACGTCCAGACCGTTTGTCACCACGACCGCCAGGAATGCGCAGCTTCGACAGGGAATGACACAGTAATCAGCGCCCGTAAACGTGAGCGGGCACAACATGTCCTGAGAGACATGAAGGAGTATCGATGTTTATTCCCGGTTTGCGCACTTCTCCGCGCCTGCTTGCCTTGTTGATGCCTTTGTTACTTGCCGCCTGCGGTGGTGGCGGCGGAGGTGGAGGCGGCGGTAGCGCAGCAACCTCGCCCACCGCCGGCACGCCTGAAACACCCACGCCAGCGCAGCCCAGCGCGTCAGGCAATGCCAGCAAAGTCGGCATTATTGATTCGGGGTTGTCGCCCGATCGCAGTGAAATTAATTATGCCAACGTGCAGTTCACCAGCTATGTCGGCGGCGGCAGCAGTTTGAATGATAATCAGGGCATTAACGGTCACGGCACCGTGGTGGCGCTGACGTTATTGGGCTTGTCGCCGGGCAGCACGCTGTATGTGGCGCAGGCCTCGCAGAACAATATCTTTCAATACGACGATACCGCGCGCGCGGTGAGCGGCCTGCTGAGCCAGGGCGTGCGGGTTTTCAATATGTCGTACGCCTCCAGCGAGCGCTTAACCACCGCGCAGGCGCTAACCGATGCGCAACCGCGCTATCAGGTGTTGGTGCAAAGCATGCGTGAGATTGCGGCGGCCAACGGATTGGCGGTGGTGATCACCGGCAATGGCGGCACCGCAACACCTTCTCCTAACGCCCAGCTGCCGTTGATTTATCAGGACAGCGCACTGCAAAAGAACATGCTGGCGGTCACCGGCGTGATGGACAGCACCTCATACGACACGGCGAACCGCGCGGCGTTAACCGGGCCGTTTGATGCCTGCGGCAACGCTGCCGCATGGTGCCTGAGCGCACCAGGTTACAGCGATTATCGCTTTCAGAATAGTGATGGCACCTGGGTGAATGCGCGTAGCTACGGCACCTCTTTTGCCGCACCGCGCGCCGCTGCGGCGGCTTCGCAAGTGTTGCAACGTTTTCCGTGGATGAGCGGCTACAACCTGCAGCAAACGCTGCTGACCACCGCCACTTATCGCAGCGATGCTTATGCAGGCGCTGCGGATAGCGCCAACGGGCGACCTTACAACGACACCTTCGGCTGGGGCGATCTCAACCAGGCGAAAGCACTCAACGGCCCGGCGATGTTTTGGGCCAATGATTTTCACGCCAGCCTGGATGCGGGCAGCTATGTCTTCTCGAATGCCATCAGCGGCGATCGCGGCCTGATCCTTGACGGCGCGAATAATGGCGGCGTGCTGCAGTTAACCGGCAACAA
>NZ_DAMBSA010000401.1:0-4244 GCF_032054795.1 Pantoea sp. CTOTU49201 | reverse complement strand
TGATAGCACGCAAGCGCATTCGGCGCTGTATGACACCGAGCAAACCGCGACGCTGTTTTGTGAGTTGGTGAACCGCTGGAAACGCCTTGGCGGCTGGCCGCTGGCTTTTAGTGAAGAACCCGCAGACGACGCGTCTGCCGAGTAAGCAAAGAAAAGGCCGACATGTGTCGGCCTTCTGCATTATTCCGCTTCTTTATACTTCTCAGCGGTTTCTTTCAGCAGTGGCTGAAGTTCACCGCGCTGGAACATCTCAACGATGATGTCGCAACCGCCGACCAGTTCACCATCGACCCACAGCTGCGGGAAGGTTGGCCAGTTGGCGTATTTTGGCATTTCAGCGCGAATGTCCGGGTTCTGCAGAATGTCCACGTAAGCGAAACGCTCGCCACACGCAGAAAGCGCCTGCACGGCTTGCGCCGAGAAACCGCAGCTTGGCAGCTTCGGAGAACCTTTCATGTACAGCAGAATCGGGTTTTCTGCGATCTGACGCTGAATTTTTTCAACAGTACTCATTATTGCCTTCCTTAATCTTCTACTTCGTGTTTGTTTATTGTAGCGATTTCGCTCCCGGACTGAAAACGGGATTTTGCGTTTGCACTGGCTAATCGCCATGTTTGTTAAGTTAACGCATGACAAATAACATTTTCATATCATTAATTGGCATTAATAAATTAATAATTAGCAATAGTTTCGCTGCGTTAACCAGCTGAAATCGCTCATTTTTGCTACATAATCAATCTGGTAACATATTAATGGAAAAAGGCCTTACCTTTTGGAAAAAAAGTGGATTAGAATTGCCTCGGCGCTGATCGCTTGATCAGATTTCTCTCACTTTGCCGCAGTCTGCTTTCATTCAGCCTGCTTAACCTGTAACCGGATTATGCGTCTACTAATTACGCTTTTCATACTGGCTTTCGCCCAACTTTTTTTTAATGTGGCTGCTGCATCTCCGCATGCGCCCGTTAATGCCAGTTCGCTTAAAGCTGAGAAAAAGAGCGCACGTGAAGACGAGCGCCGCAAACGACGCCCGGTGAAAACCACCACCAAAAAATCGCGCCTGACTGCTGTTCAAAAATTCAAACTCAAAAAACAGACCAAAACAGAAACCGCGCTGCACAAGACCACCAGCAAAAAATCCCCGCTGAAACTCTCTGCTAAGAAATACGGTCATCAACGTTTAGCGAAGAAAACACCTGAGATCGCCGTCGATGATGAAGCGTTAGCGCTGACCGGCATCAAAATGAGTAAGGCGCACCGCCAGCGTTATCAAAAGGCGCGTGAAACGGCGATGACCAAATTAATGGGCCAACTCGGCAAACCTTATCAGTGGGGCGGCACTTCGCCACACACCGGTTTCGATTGCAGCGGCTTAGTGTGGTACGCCTATAAAGATCTGGTGAAATTCAAATTCCCACGCACCGCCAATGAGATGTATCACCTGCGCGATGCGGCACCGATTAAGCGTGAAATGCTGGAGAAAGGCGATCTGGTGTTCTTCCGCATTAATAATCGCGGCACCGCCGACCATGTTGGCGTGTATCTCGGCAACGGTAAATTCATTCAGTCGCCGCGTACCGGCAAAGATATTCAGATTAGCGCATTGGGTGAGGATTACTGGCAGAAACACTATGTGGGCGCGCGTCGTATGATGACGCCAAAAACCATTCGCTAGTTGTTGCGCAACAATCATAAAAAAGCCGGATGCTGTTCTCAGCTCCGGCTTTTTTGTTAATGCATGATCGCGGTAAAGCTGAAGGCGATAATCATCAACAGTGCGCCAACAGTGGTCATTAGCGCCAGCTTCAGGTCGGTATTCATCACAACTCCTTAGTCACACAATTATTAGGGTTAAGGCGATTTTCGCACAGCAATGGGCAAAAATCTCGTGTTATCCGCGCCAGCTTGCTAGAATCGCCGCCTTTCGTTGCGCAACAGATTTTGCGCATGCTGTATTTACAGCGTGATGAAGTGATTTCGCCTGCTAAAACACACCGTTTTGCCCGCTCTTTTGGGCTATAAAAGCATTAGCAGACGCAAACGTTTAACAATATACTTATCAGTAAGTTGCGATAAGCCCAGGAGTACCATTTTCATGGCAACAATTAAAGATGTCGCAAAACGCGCGGGTGTCTCAACCACCACGGTTTCGCATGTCATCAACAAAACGCGTTTCGTTGCGGAAGAGACGCGTAACGCCGTATGGGAAGCGATCAAAGAATTACACTACTCGCCCAGTGCCGTGGCGCGTAGTCTCAAAGTTAATCACACCAAAACCTTAGGTCTGCTGGCGACTTCCAGCGAAGCGCCCTATTTCGCTGAAATTATCGAAGCGGTGGAGAACCGTTGTTTCGAACGCGGCTACACGCTGATTCTCGGCAATGCGCACAACGATCTGCAAAAGCAGCGTGCTTACCTGTCGATGATGGCGCAAAAGCGCGTCGATGGTTTGCTGGTGATGTGTTCTGAGTATCCAGACGATTTGCTGCAGATGCTGGAAGAGAACCGCAATATCCCCATGGTGGTGATGGATTGGGGTGCATCGCGCGGTGACTTCACCGATACCGTGCAGGACAATGCGTTTCAGGGCGGCTATATCGCCGGGCGTTATCTGATTGAACGCGGTCATCGCGATATCGGTGCCATCCCCGGCCAGATGGAGCGCAACACCGGCGGCGGCCGTCACGCTGGCTTCCTGCAGGCGATGAACGAAGCGGGCATCACGGTGCGTCCGGAATGGGTGGTTCAGGGCGACTTTGAACCTGAATCGGGCTATCAGGCGATGCAGCAGATTTTAAATCAGAAACAGCGTCCAACTGCAGTGTTCTGCGGTGGCGATATCATGGCGATGGGCGCGATTTGCGCTGCTGATGAGATGGGTTTGCGCGTGCCGCAGGATATCTCAGTCATTGGCTACGATAACGTGCGCAACGCGCGCTATTTCACGCCAGCGCTGACCACCGTGCATCAGCCAAAAGCCGAACTGGGTGAAAAAGCGCTGGAAATGCTGCTGGATCGCATCACCAGCAAGCGTGAAGATCCGCAAACCATCGAAGTCCAGCCAACGCTGATTGAACGCCGTTCGGTAGCGTACGGTCCATTCCGCGACTATCGTCGCTAAGCCGATACTTCGCTGAGCCATTCGTGGTTCAGCGTTTCAGCATCCCCGAGATAAGCCAGTAACCACTCCAGCGCCGGTGATGCGCGCTGTTCTGACCAGCTGACGCAGCACGGACTGTCCGGAAAGGCCTGCGGCAGTGCCAGTTCCACCAGTTTATGGCTGTCCAGCAGCGGACGCGCCAGATGGCCCGGCACCATTCCAACGCACAATCCTGCCAGCAAACAATCCATCCCGGTTTCCCACTCTGGCACCACCAGACGCCGCTGATTATCCAGCGTCCATGTCATACGGCGCGGCAATGCACGCGAGGTATCCTCCAGCACCAGCGATGGCCACGCCCGCAATGTTTCATCATCCAGTTCCGTGCAGTTAACCAGCGGATGGTCGGGACTCACCACACAGCGCCAGTTCAGTGCGCCCATATCCTGAAAGGCAAAACGTCCGCCTACCGGAATCGCCTGGGTTGCGCCAATCGCAACATCAACCCGGCCATCTGCCAACGCATCCCACACGCCGTTAAACACTTCGTAGCTGATAATCAGCTCCATATCGGGAAAATGGCGATAAAAGTCCTTCACTAACTGCCGCGTACGCTGCGGTTTAACAATGCAGTCAACCGCGATGCTTAGCTCCCCGCGCCAGCCATTCGCCAGTTGCTGACACTGTCGGCGGGTAGCCAGCATTTTTTTGATAACAGATCGCCCTTCACGTACAAAATGCTCGCCCGCCGGTGTCATCACCACTTCCCGATGCTGGCGCTCAAACAGCGGCACTGCCAGCCAGGTTTCCAGTTGTCGCACGGTATAGCTGACGGCAGAAGGCACGCGATGCAGCTCCTGTGCTGCCGCACTAAAACTGCCGGTGCGCGCCACCGCATCCACCACTTCAAGCGCATATTCTGACCACATAATTTTGCCTTCAAAAAATTTAACAGCACCATGCAAATATTAGCGTTTCACAAAGCGCGTTGCATCCTTTTACACTCCCCGGCGTTCAACCTGCCCAAAAGAGAATCAACATGTTGTCGTCTAAAGCATTTATGCCCTATCTCGCCGTGCTCAGCATGCTCGGCTTTCTTGCCACGGATATGTATTTACCCGCCTTTGGCGATATGCAGCGTGATTTC
>NZ_DAMBSA010000400.1:0-4245 GCF_032054795.1 Pantoea sp. CTOTU49201 | reverse complement strand
CTTCCAGATTGATGTTGTCGACGCCAACGCCGTGCTTACAGACGATTTTCAGCTGCGGCGCTAACGCCAGCAGTTCTTGGTTGATGTCGGTAAAGGCCACGATCATCGCCACGGTGTTAGCCAGATGCGGCTCAAGTGCGCTTAGCGGCGCATCGGCGGGCAGCATGATCAGCTCAAAACCGTGCTGCTGCAGCGTTGCTATCGGCGTCGCGTCATATTTCGCAAACGACGGTGAAGTGCAGATGACTTTCATAATTCTTCCCGATGTTGAAAAAAACAGATAACAGCCGGTGCCAGGGTCGCCATTGATGACGACCTGGCTGGCTACTCACCTGAAAATTACTGCAAATACTGATTCACAATCTGGCGGATCTTCTGCTCTTCTTCGGCAGAGAAACTCACCGCGTAGCGGCTGTCACCAACCTCAAAGCCCAGCAGCGTCACCGCTTTTTTCACTGCGGCGGGAGAGAAGCCCACGCTATACAGATCGGTGCGCAGACCGGTGACGTTTTCCTGCGCCAGGCGCGAACCTTCGATATCGCCGGCGTGGAAGCGTGCCCAAATCGCATTGATCTCTTTAGGCGCCACGTTAGCGAGACCAGAAATACAGGCCGAGCAGCCGTCGACAAAGCCCTGATGAATCAGCGAATCCGGGCCGTTCAGCACATCAAAACTGTCGATTCCTGCAGCCGCTTGCAGGAAGCCGCTCAGGCTTTCATAGCTGCCGGCGCTGTCTTTGATGCCGATGATGTTTGGGTGCGCGGCCAACGTGCGCACGGTTTCCGGCTGCAGCGTGTTGCCGGTGCGCGCCGGAATGTTGTAGAGGAACAGCGGCACGTCGATGGCGTCGGCCACTGCGCGATAGTGGGCAATCAGCTCTTCCTGCTTTAGCGGCACGAAATAGGGCGTGATCACCGAAACCGCATCCACGCCCAGCTTCGCTACTTGTTTCCCAAGGCGAATGGTTTCACGCGTGGAGATCTCGCCAATGTGCGCCACCACCGGCGCGCTGCCGTTTACTTCATCAACGCAGGTTTGCGTCACCGCCAGCTTCTCCTGTTCGTTCAACACGAAGAATTCGCCGTTGGTGCCGCCGCAGAAGATGCCGTTGCCGGCGCTTAACTGACGTTTAACCTGTTCGCGTTGGGCGGCTGGATTGAATGCGCCGTCGCGATCGAAGGTGGTGACGATGGCGGTTAACACGCCCTGAATTTTCTTGCTCATGTTGTCCTCGATAATCCTTAGTGATTCAAAGCCGGAAACAGCGTCAGGTAGACGTTGCGTACGTCATCGGCGCCCACTTTCATCGGTACATTCTTCATCAGGCGCTGCACGTCGAGCGCGGCTTCCACCAGATACGGCAGATGATCCGGGCCGATACCCAGCTCTTCCAGGCTGGCGGGCAGCTTCAGGCGTTTCACCAGCGCGGCAAAGTACGCCACCAGCGCGTGGGATTTGGCTTCGTCGTCCAGCGAGGTATCGGCATCTGGCAGCAGATCGTAAGCCTGAGCGAATTTGCTCACCGCCGCCGGACGCACAAAGCGCATGCAGGGCGCGAGCAGAATGGCGTTGGCGACGCCGTGCGGCAGGTGATATTTGCCGCCCAGCGGATAAGACATTGCATGTACCAGATGCGTACCGGCATGCGCAATTGACGCGCCACCGTAATAAGACGCCCACAGCATATTCAGGCGCGCTTCAAGGTTATCCGGCTCCGCGATAGTGGTTTCGAGGCGGGCAAACAGCTTTTTCATGCCGATCAGCGCATAGTTATCGCTCACCGGATTCGACCCGGTAGCGGTAAAGCACTCGATTAAATGGCACAGCGCATCGATACCGGTGGAAGAGGCGATGTGCGGTGGCATGCTGGTGGTGAGCTCTGGCACCAGCGCGACATAATCTGGCAGCATCACCGGCGTGATAATGCCAACCTTGGTCTCTTTCTCGGGGATCGCCAGAATCGCGTTGGGCGTGGCTTCCGAGCCGGTACCTGCGGTGGTAGGGATCAGCAGCGAAGTGGTACGTGTCAGCGGCTTTTCACCCGCCAGCAGCGCATCCAGTGTCGGTGCGCCCTCGACACACAGAATCGACAGCAGCTTGGCGACGTCCAGTACGCTGCCACCGCCGACGCCAATCACCAGATCCACATCGGTGCTCGGCAGCGCGGCGACAATGGCCGCCACGTCGTGCTGGCTGGGCTCTGGCGGCACCGTATTGACGATGCTCAGGCTGGCAATCTGCTGCTTCAGCTGGGCAATCAGCGTCTGCACCGCCGGAATGCCTTCAATATTCTTATCGGTCACCAGCAGCGCTTTTTCTTTACCTTGCAGTAAATAGCTGAGGTCATTAAGCGCCTGAAAGCCACTGATCACGGTGCTGTTGATATTCATCTCTTACCCTTACGTTTTTTGCGCTGAGTGATTAAGTTTGCTCAAGCAGCGCGAGGTCCATCACTACAGTGCCTAATTTTATAGGACAAATTGATTTCGATTAATTTGATCTTGCTCACATATAATCAATCATGATTGAATATAATCATTGCAGCACGGCAGATGCCGGAACAGGAGAGAGCATGACTTTACCGCCATGGAAAACGCCAGTCCTGGTGATTGCTGATGATTTCACCGGCGCCAATGACGCGGGCAGCGGGCTGGCACAAGCCGGAGCGCGAGTGCATGTGCTGTTTGATAGCAGCACGCCGCATGACGCTGATGCCGCCGATGTGCTGGTGATCAGCACCGATAGCCGTGCGCTCAGCGAACAGGAAGCGGCACGGCGCACGCGGGCTGCCATTGAGCAACATCAGGCCATCGCTAGCGACGGTTGGTTGTTTAAGAAGATTGATTCCACGCTGCGCGGCAATCCCGGCGCGGAAATTACTGCCGCGATGCAGGCTAGCGGCAAAACATTAGCTTTAGTGGTGCCGGCGGTGCCGAAGCTTGGACGCACCACGCGTGCGGGTGAAGTGTGGATCCATCAGCAACGTCTGATCGACAGCGAGTTCGCCAGCGATCCTAAAACGCCGGTCACCAGCGGCCATGTGCTGACGCGATTGCAGATGCAAAGCACCTTGCCGGGTGAAACCCTCGATCTCGCCACGTTGCGCGACGACCATCTGGCGCAGGTGCTCGCCAGCAAGCAAGGTTTGCTGGTGGTGGATATCGAGCAGGACGCCGACATTGCCTTATTAATTGCGGCGGCAGCCTCGCTGGAGACGCGTCCACTGCTGGCCGGTGCGTCCGGGCTCAGCGATGCGCTTGGCGCGTTGCTGGCGGCGCGTCAGCCGCGTCCGGTGCTGGCGGTAGTCGGCTCGATGAGCGCGATTACGCAGCAGCAGATTACGCGCCTCGCCAGCCAGCGTGACATCCGCGTTATCGACATTGATATCCGCCAGCTGTTTGCCCAACCGGCCTGGCCGCAGGCTGAACAGTGGCAGCAGGCAATGCAGCAGGCGCTGTGCGACGGCACGCATTGCGTGGTGCGCACTACGCAACACGCCGATCAGCGCCATGAGATTGAGCAGTTGTGTCAACAGCATCAGATTTCACGTCAGTTATTGGGCGAGCGCATCTGCCAGTTTCTTGCGCAGTTAACCCGCCGCGTGTGCAGCGAGGTGCAGCCCGCTGGGCTGTATCTCTCTGGCGGTGATGTGGCGATTGCCGTGGCGCAGGCGTTTGGCGCGAGCGGTTTCCAAATTCAGGGCCTTGTGGCGGGCTGCGTGCCGCACGGGGTTTTGCTTAACAGTGAATTACACCTGCCGGTGATGACCAAAGCAGGTGGCTTTGGTGACGAAAACACCCTGGTAGAAGCCATTCGTTTTATTGAGGAGAAGTCGAGTGAGTAAAATTATTGCGATTACCATGGGCGATCCGGCGGGCATCGGCCCGGAGATCATCATTAAAGTGCTGGCAGAAGGTGAGTTAGCGGGCGTGCCTGCGGTGGTGGTGGGTTGCGCCAACACGCTGCGTCGGGTGATGGGACTCAATGTCACGCCGCAGGCTGAACTGCGCGTGCTCGACCAGGTCAAGGATGCGCACTTCGCGCCCGGCATTATCAACGTGATTGATGAACCGCTGGCGGATGCCGCCGCGCTGCAGCCCGGCGTGGTGCAGAAAGCGGCTGGCGATTTGGCCTGGCGCTGCGTCAAACGCGCAACCGAACTGGCGCTGGCTGGCGAGGTGCAGGCGATTGCCACCGCACCGTTAAATAAAGAGGCGCTGCACTCGGCGGGGCATATTTATCCCG
>NZ_DAMBSA010000399.1:0-4256 GCF_032054795.1 Pantoea sp. CTOTU49201 | reverse complement strand
AAGCGAGAAACCGGCGGCAGTACGCCAAAGGCATCGGCGGTAAGGAAGATCACCCGCTTGGCATGGCCCGCTTTTGACACTGGCTGCACGATGTTTTCGATATGCTCAATCGGATACGAGACGCGGGTGTTCTCGGTCTTGCTGCCGTCCGCATAATCCACGCTGCCATCAGCGCGCACCACCACGTTTTCCAGCAGCGCATCGCGACGAATCGCGCGGTAGATTTCCGGCTCCGCCTGCTCAGACAAGTTGATGGTTTTGGCGTAGCAGCCACCTTCAAAGTTGAACACGCCATCGTCATCCCAGCCGTGTTCGTCATCGCCAATCAGCTGGCGATCCGGATCGGTGGACAAAGTGGTTTTGCCGGTGCCGGACAGGCCGAAGAACACCGCTACATCGCCCGCTTTACCGACGTTAGCCGAACAGTGCATCGAAGCGATGCCTTTCAGCGGCAGCAGGTAGTTCATGATGGCGAACAGACCTTTCTTCATTTCGCCGCCGTACCAGGTGCCGCCAATCAGCTGCATGCGCTCGGTCAGGTTGAAGGCGACGAAGTTCTCGGAGTGCAGACCTTGCGCCTGCCAGTCTGGATTGGTGCACTGCGCGGCGTTCATCACCACGAAGTCCGGTTTGAAGTCAGCCAGTTCGGCTTCGCTCGGGCGGATAAACATGTTTTTAACGAAGTGCGCCTGCCAGGCCACTTCCATCACGAAGCGCACGCTGAGGCGCGTGTCGGGATTGGCACCGCAGAATGCATCGATCACAAACAGACGTTTGCCGGAAAGCTGCTGGGTGCAGCGACCTTTTAGCGCCTGCCAGGTTTCCTGTGACAGCGGCTGGTTATCATTTTTGCCGTTGCCGACATCGTTCCACCACAGCGTGTCGCGCGTGGTGTCATCCCGAACGATGTACTTATCTTTTGGCGAGCGACCCGTGAAGATGCCGGTATCCACGGCAATAGCACCGCTCTGCGTCAGAATGCCTCGCGCATAACCTTCCAGCTCTGGGCGAGTTTCTTCCTGAAACAGGGTGTCGAAATCAGGGTTGTACACCACTTCAGTGGTGCCGCTGATGCCCATAGAGGCGAGGTCTTGCGATGTCAGGCCGTTAACGCGCATGTGACTGCTCCTTTAATCGGTATCTGTTACTGCATATTTTTTATGGGGTGATTCTGCTGCCTGCCTGCATAGCCACGCAGGGCAGATCGCGCGCAGTGTACTCTTCTGAGCACGGCGGAAAAGAGAAGATAGTCAGAAATGCGAGCTGGAACGTGACAAGTAGAGAAATCTGCCACTTATGAAACTAAAGTCAGCGTTATTTAGCTAATAACCGTGATAAATGATAGGGATACGTTCAGCAGGAAAGCGGGCGGATGAACCGCCCGGCAGGTGATTAATGTACTTGATCGCTGTTGTTGGTTGGCGCGTTGCGAAGGGCGGCAATATCTACCGCATCGAACACGTAATGCGAATTGCAATAGTCGCAATTCATGTCGATTTCGCCATCCTCTTCGAGGATTTCGTTTACTTCTTCAACTGGTAACGTGCTCAGCACTTCGCCACAGCGCTCGCGTGAACAGGTGCACTTAAAGATCACCGGCGTTGGGTCAAACACCGTGGCTTCTTCCTGATGGTACAGACGCCACAACACGTCGGTGGCGGGCAGTTCAATCAGCTCTTCGCTCTTCACGGTTTCGGTCAGCGTGGCGAGGTGATTGAAATCATCAAGGCTCGGCTCTTGCGCAGGCAACACTTGCAGCAGAATACCGGCTGCGCCTTTGTCGCTGGTGCGAATAAACAGGCGCGTTGGCAGCTGCTCAGAACGCATGAAGTAATCTTCCAGACAACCCGCCAGCGTATCGGCTTCCAGACCAACCACGCCTTGATAGCGCTCGCCTTTCTCTGGCGAGATGGTGATCACCAGATAGCCGTTGCCGACCATCTCTTTCAGGCTGCTGCCCGGTGCGATCTCCGCGTCTTCTTGCACGCGCGCCACGCCACGCAACTCCTGACGGTTGTTACCGTTGATCACCGCCAGCGTCAGCGGACCGTCGCCCTGTAACTGCACCGTGATATCACCGTCAAACTTCAGCGTTGCCGTCAGCAGGCTGGTGGCCACCAGCAGCTCGCCCAGCAAGGTTTTTACCGGCTCAACGTAGTCGTGATTTTCGACGATTTCACGCCAGGTTTCGGTCACATTTACCAGCTGGCCGCGCACGGCGACGTTTTCGAACAGGTAACGGTGCAGTTGATCGTTTGTAGACATAGTGTTTCTCTCGTTGGGGCGCGTTATTTATCGCCCGACAATTTAAATTTCATCAGATCGCGGCGCTCTTTCTTATCCGGGCGGCGATCGGGGTGCGGCATAGTTAAGGAATTCATCTTGCGTGCCAGCGCAGTTTTCTCGCGCTTGTCGATGCTGGCAGCGGTTTCGGCATACAGCGCCTGGGCTTCGCTGGCCGGGCGGCGCTGATCGGTCACTGCGGTGATCACCACCGTGCGCTCATCGTTGCCCTGACGCAGCGTTAATTCGGCATTCAGCTCCACCAGTTTGCTTGGCTTGCTGCGCTGGCCGTTGTAATGCACTTTGCCGCCTTCCACCATTTCACGGGCCAGCGCACGCGTTTTATAGAAGCGCGCGGCCCACAGCCATTTGTCGAGGCGCACGCCTTCGCTCACTTTCTCTTTCATGGTATTGCGGCTCCTGCTTTAACGCAGCGTCTCGCACAATTGACGATAATCGCCTACCGCCGGATGACGCTGGAAAGATTGATCGGGCCGACCGGAATCCGGATTGCTGACGCCTAAGCACCAGCGAATGCCCCAACTTGTCGCTGCATCCAGAATCGCTTCGCTGTCATCAATGAATAGCGTGCGCGCGCTGTCAAACGCAGTATGTTGCTGAACGGCCTGCCAGAGACGCGGATCCTCTTTCGGATATCCAAAGGTATGGGTGGAAAGTAATAAATCAAGGTGGGCAGCTAATCCGGTCTGCTCCAGTTTCACATCCAGATTGTAGGGATGCGCATTGGTCAGCAGAATGGTGCGTTTACCTGCGGCACGTAGCGCCTGCAACAGCGGCAGCGTATCTTCACGCATTGCCGCGCGGTGGCGCTTCTCCCACGTCATGGCGCGAATATCCAGCGCCAGCTCCTGCGACCAGTAATCGAGACAATACCAGTTTAGCGTATGCACCACGGCCTGATACTTCTGCTCAATCAGCTGATGCGCTTCGCCCAGCGTGATGGCGCGTTCGCGGCTCAGGGTTTCCGGAACGTGCTCCAGCCAGAAGTGGCGGTCGAAAGCGAGATCGAGCAAGGTGCCGTCCATATCCAGCAGCACGGTATCAATCTCTGACCAGTTAAGCGTAACCTGCATTTTCTTTCTCGCCGCAAAAAAGTGGGCGACAGGGTAGCACAGAAGGGAAGGGCTCAGAACAGCGAGCGCACGCTCTGCATAGTGTTCAGATTGTGGTTGAAGCACTTATCGTAATACTGCTGAATTTCCGCCATGCGCAGGCGATTACGATGAATACGACGCAGCGCCAGCAAGCCGTTGATCACCGCGCTGGCAATCAGCACCAGCATCAACAGCGCGGTGCCCAAATAGCGCCACTGCGCCATGGCATCCGGCTCGTTATGCAGCGCGATGTGGCGTGTGCCATTGGCATCGGTGGTAATGCTGGTGATGATGCCGCTGGCGGCGAACGGCGTGTGCAGCAGCATGCCGGACATGCGTTGCAGTTCGCGCCATTGTGAAGGTGCATCAAGATCAAACAGCGCGACCGACGGCTGCGGCTGCGTCACCATCTGACGACCTTCATCACTGATAATCAGGAAGCCACCCGGCGGCGGGCTGTTAAGGTTTTCCGCCGCGCGACGCGTTTCACGCGCGAAGAAGCTGGACGTCGCGGTGTTCACCAGGTTTTCCAGCGCTTCGGCACTGACCGGACGCAGCAGTACATTCATGCCATTCAGCTTGCCGGAATCCGCGCGATGAATCAGTGAATCCCAATCTTTGGCGTTGCCGAGATTCACCAACGCATTTTTCAGTCGTACACAATCCTGCTGCTGGCTGCACAGATCCTGGGTTTTCAGCACCAAATCGGAGAAGTCATCCAGCAGAATCATGCCGGATTTCTGAATCGCCGAGGCCAGCTGCGGGTTGAGTTTGGGATCGGTATTAGTTTCCGGATGCAGCTGGCGCGTGGTGGTATCGAGCAGCGCCGAGGCTTTATCGATGATGTCCGATTGCGGC
>NZ_DAMBSA010000398.1:0-4278 GCF_032054795.1 Pantoea sp. CTOTU49201 | reverse complement strand
GTTTGGTGCATTCCCAGTAGTGAAAAGGGATCGGCATAATTCCCGGCAAAAAGGGCATTGATCGCCTGGCGATCGGGAAGCTCTGACATGACTTTCTTCCTATGATTTTGCGCAGGCGACCAGAGTCGGCAGGATTATCGCCTCGGGTGCGCTGCTTTTCATTGAGCCATAGGTACACCGCGAGGACACAACCGTCCGTGGGAAAGATCATCACCGTGTACAACAACCATTTAGTTCGAAAAAACGAAAACAGTTAACAACCGGCACATCTCTGTTAAATCATAGCTTGAGGCTGGCAGAAGCCAGGGAGGATCGTGAAAAATTCTTATCGGGCGAGCAAAAAGGGGAAGCGGATCACTTGTCAGGCGCAATTTGCATGAGTTTTTGCAGCCTGGATAACTAAAAAAAGGCCGGGAAACCCCGGCCTGTCTGGTTTGCCGCTGCGCTTAGTCGATCAGCAGACGCAGCATGCGACGCAGCGGTTCAGCCGCGCCCCACAGTAATTGATCGCCCACGGTGAAGGCGGAAAGGTATTCCGGTCCCATGTTCAGTTTGCGCAGGCGTCCCACTGGCGTGGTTAAGGTGCCGGTGACGGCGGCTGGTGTCAGTTCGCGCATGGTGATTTCGCGATCGTTTGGCACCACTTTCACCCATTCGTTATGTGAAGCCAGCAGCTGTTCGATTTCGCTCAGCGGCAGATCTTTCTTCAGCTTCAGGGTGAATGCCTGGCTGTGGCAGCGCAGCGCACCAACGCGCACGCACAGGCCATCAACCGGAATCACATTGCTGGTGCGCAGAATTTTGTTGGTTTCCGCCTGGCCTTTCCACTCTTCGCGGCTCTGGCCGTTATCCAGCTGCTTATCGATCCACGGAATCAGACTGCCCGCCAGCGGCACGCCGAAGTTGTCGGTTGGCAAGGTGCCAGAACGGGTGAAATCGGTCACGCTACGTTCGATATCCAGAATCGCCGAAGCCGGATCCTGCAGCGATTTCGCCACGTGATCGTGCAGCATGCCCATCTGCGTCAACAGTTCACGCATATGACGTGCGCCGCCGCCCGATGCCGCCTGATAAGTGGCAACCGACGCCCACTCAACCAGATCGTTCGCAAACAGGCCACCCAGAGACATCAGCATCAGGCTGACGGTGCAGTTACCGCCAACAAAGGTTTTAATGCCGTTGTCGAGACCCTGACGAATCACGTTATGGTTAACCGGATCGAGAATGATGATGGCGTCATCTTTCATGCGCAGCGTGGAAGCCGCATCAATCCAGTAACCCTGCCAGCCGCTTTCGCGCAGCTTCGGATAGACTTCACTGGTGTAATCACCGCCCTGGCAGGTGATAATAATATCCAGCGCCTTCAGCGCCTCGATATCAAAAGCATCCTGCAGCGCGCCGGTCGACTTACCGCCGAATGTCGGCGCCGCCTGACCAAGCTGTGACGTGGAGAAGAAGACCGGATTGATAACATCAAAATCACGTTCTTCGCTCATGCGTGACATCAGCACTGAGCCGACCATGCCACGCCAACCAATAAAACCTACATTCTTCATTTTCTGTCCGTCTCGGGTGCTCTCGAAAGAGGCCGTGTGGTGCAAGGAAAAGACTGGCCGGATAATCGTGCCAGTCTGCGTAATAATCAGGTTTACCTATGACCGTCAACTCTACAAAATGCAGCACTTCTGGCAAGTGAATTAATTCGATTGCGCTAACTTTTTCAGCAGTACAACTAATAATGGCTAACCCAACATGACTGAAATGATATCCGCGACCATATTGCTGCTGTTGATTATGGACCCGCTGGGCAACCTGCCGATCTTTATGTCGGTCTTGAAGCATCTGGAACCCAAACGCCGCCGCGTGGTGCTGATGCGCGAAATGCTGATCGCGCTGATTCTGATGCTGCTGTTTTTATTCGCCGGTGAACGCATTCTGGCGTTTCTTAATCTGCGCACCGAAACCGTGTCGATTTCCGGCGGCATCATTCTGTTCTTGATCGCCATTCGCATGATTTTCCCTTCCGAGGAGAGCAGCTCCAGCGGCTTACCCGCCGGTGAAGAGCCGTTCCTCGTGCCGCTGGCGATCCCGCTGGTGGCCGGTCCGTCGCTGCTGGCGACGCTGATGTTGTTGTCGCATCAATATCCCAACCAAATGACGCATCTGGTCGGCGCGTTGCTGATCGCGTGGGGCGTGACGGTGGTGATTTTGCTGATGTCGGGGCTGTTTTTACGCCTGCTGGGCGACAAAGGCGTCAATGCGCTGGAGCGACTGATGGGATTGATTTTGATTATGCTGGCGACGCAGATGTTTCTGGATGGGATTCGCACGTATCTGAAGTTGTAACAGCAGATAGGTGCGTTTTGTAGGGTCGCCATTCATGGCGACCGCTATTTACGGAAACCGCGATTATTTCTGCTTCTTGTCGATCGGTTTACCCGACCAGTAACCGGCCAGCAGCGAACCTGACAGGTTGTGCCACACCGAGAACAGCGCGCCCGGCAGTGCGGCCAACGGCGAGAAGTAGAGTTTGCCCAGCGTGGCCGCCAGACCTGAGTTCTGCATGCCCACTTCCAGCGCCAGCGTGCGGCAGGTTGACTCATCGAAGCCAAACAGCTTGCCACCCCAATAACCGCCCAGCAGACCAATCGCGTTGTGCAGGATCACCGCCACAATCACCATCAAGCCGACGGAACCGATAAAGCCCTGGCTGCCTGCCACCACCGCACTGATGATCAGCAGAATACACACCATCGAAAACGCCGGCAGATACGGCTCAACGCGGCGCACCACGCTGTTCATGGAGTGATGGATAATCAGGCCAAGGCTAATCGGAATCACCACGATTTTCACGATGCTGAGCAGCATGCCCACCACATCCACCTGAATGTGCGTATCAACGTAGAAGCGAGTCAACAGCGGCGTGGCGAAAACTCCCACCAGCGCCGAGACGGATGAGATGGTCACCGACAGCGCCACATCGCCCTTCGCCAGATAAATCATCACGTTAGAAGCGGTACCGCTGGCCACGCTGCCGACCAGAATCATGCCTGCCGCCAGATCAGGTGGCATCTGGAATAGCTTTGCCAGACCCCACGCGGCCAGCGGCATCACCAGATAATGCAGGAAAGTACCGGCGATCACCGGCGCCGGACGCACCAGCACGCGTTTGAAATCATCGATATTTAGCGTCACGCCCATGCCGAACATAATCAGCATCAGCAGATAGCTCACCCACGGCCCAATGCCGAGAAAGGTGGTGGGAGAATAATAGGCAGCGACCGAGAGCAGCACGGCCCAGAGCGGGAACAGGCGGGTAAGTTTGCCGAGCATAACCAGACTTCCTTAGGAATTTTTTTATATTGCCACAGATGAAATGTCGCGCAGGGAACGACCACAGCGACGGACGCGGGATCATAACATTTCATTATCTTGACGTAAGGCGGGAAGTCGCTTGCGGGGGAAAATGCGGATCGGCTGCTGCCGATCCGCAGAAATACGGCGAAGTTACTCTGCTTTTTCCAGTACAAAGCGGTAGATCGCACCACCAATCGCGGCACCGATAATCGGTAACAACCAGAACATCCACAGCTGTTCTAATGCCCAGCCGCCCTGGAAGATCGCTACACCGGTACTGCGCGCCGGGTTAACCGAAGTGTTGGTAACCGGAATGCTCACCAGATGGATCAGCGTCAGCGCCAGGCCGATAGCAATCGGTGCGAAACCGGCCGGAGCACGTTTATCGGTCGCGCCCATGATCACAATCAGGAACACAGCGGTCAGCACCAGCTCAGAGATCATGCCCGCCTGCAGGCTAAAGCCACCCGGCGAATGTTCACCGTAACCGTTCGAAGCGAAGCCGCTGGCCGCTGCATCGAAACCGGCTTTACCGCTGGCGATCAGATACAGCACGCCAGCCGCCGCAATCGCACCGACCAGCTGCGCGATAATGTAAGGCACAACCTGCGCTGCCGGGAAACGTCCGCCAACTGTCAGGCCGATGGTGACCGCCGGGTTAAAATGGCCACCTGAAATGTGGCCGACGGCAAATGCCATCACCAACACCGTCAAACCAAATGCCAGCGCGACACCGGCAAAACCAATAGCTAATTCTGGAAAAGCCGCAGCCAAAACCGCACTACCACAACCGCCTAAAACCAGTACAAAGGTGCCGAGTTTTCAGCCACTGATCTTTTCAAATCTATCCCCTCAAATAATTTAATCTTTTCGCGGCGGCGATTATCGTTTTCGGCGATTAAAGCGCAACCGCCGAATGTA
>NZ_DAMBSA010000397.1:0-4281 GCF_032054795.1 Pantoea sp. CTOTU49201 | reverse complement strand
ATCGGTGATTGAATCTGAACCATAGTTAGATTGCCCGCTGTCCATCAGCCCGTAAAAACGCGGACAGTTGGTGAGCCGCAGGCTGGCATCAGTCCAGCTGGTGGTTGTGCCGACGCTTTTAAATACCTGACTGGCGTTATAGCTTCCCAACTGCACCACCGGATTTGGCGTGGTGCAGGTTTGTGAGACCACATTCAGCGTGCCAGTAAAGCTAACGGATGATAAACGCACGCTTGCGCCACTGTCTGGAATGAAATCCATCACAACATTGGGTAAATCCTGCCCTCGAATGATCCCCGGCGCGATTGGACCGATTTTAATAAATGAGATATCAAAGGAGACTTCAGAGAGATAGGTGTAATCAGTATTTACCGGGACGCTTCTGCCGTCTCTTCTGTAGGGAAATGCATTCCCACTGTACCAGGCCACAACACCAATCCCCGGAACACCGGTTTCATACACTTTCCCCGCCCAGGCGCCACTGTTCCATGCAGACAACGGTTTAGGGCTGAAACCGTAACTCGAACGCGCCTCCCAAGACCAGACAGTGGGATTGCTAGCGCAGTGCACAGTGGGACCGTATGAAGGTTTGAAAAACTGGCGAAACAAGGTGGTGCCAACCGGCACATCTTGCCCCACGGTAATATTTCCGCCCTGAAGAGCCACCGTGGTCATAATGCCAGGTGCTGAAGCATCGGCGGCGCAGGTGACAGCCTGTACCGAAGTGAGCGGTGCCGCCAACAGCAGCACGCTAAATATCCATTTTTTCATACATTATTCCCTGTTATTAACGGCCGCATACCGCATTGAATGACTGCAATCCCGGCGGGCTACTTTTTGCCTCAGGTACACGCTGGTAAAGCAACAAGCAGGATTGCTGCGCTTCACTGCCCCAGCGCACCGTTAATGCGCCCTGCTCCTGTTCAACCAGGGCGTAAGCTTGCCCAGCTTGGCCCACGGAACCCACCACATTGCCTTTGCCATCCAACACATCGGCACCAAACGGCAGCGGTTTGCCTTGCCAGTTAGCGGTGATCAGAATCGGCAAACCGCGATGTGCCTTAAATTTCACTTTCACCACCGCACCTGAATAAGGCGCGACGCGCGATGAGGTGTTCTCAAGTTCAACGCCCGCTGATGTACCTTTCGGATCCAGCACGATCTCATTCATCTGATAAGGATTGAGGTACGGCACCAGCGCATATCCGTTGTTATCTACATACACGCCCGGATAGGAGGAGACGCTCGCGCCCTGCGCGCCTTTTGCTTCCACCAGCGCATAGGTGTCGCCGCTGTACGGACTTAAAGTGACGCCGCCGCTGTGTGCCACGATGGTGCCGTTGAGCCCAGCAGAAGCACTCTGATAGCCCTTACCGCTGCTGACCGAACCACTCAGATTGGTTGTGCTGGCACGATATTGGCCGTTCAACGCGCCGCTGCTGCCCTCATTCGGAGAGGCATGACGCGCCGTCGCGCCATAGCTGAACTGGCTGTCATCACCTGCGGTGCCTGAAAGCGAAGCCTGTTGCCCCCAACGTCCGTCGTTATCGTGTGATAGCTCGGTACGCAGCAGTGGCGTATGGCGCTGATTATCGCTACCCAGCGGCATGCTGAAGCTCAGCAAGTAACTGTTTTGTGAACTGCCGTAACTGCTGTAGCTACGGTTGACGGAAATGCCCCATGAAATGAAACCGGTGCGATTGTTGTAGCCGAGCTGGAACTGTTTTTCGTTGCCTTCACGATTCCAGTAATCCTGCAGCGAGCCGCTAAGGTAGAAGTTACCCCACACATCCGGCAGCGTTTGTCCGGCGGTGACCGAGAAGCGATTTTTGGCGCGATAAACGGAATCCAGCCCGGCGCCACGCTGCAACGCATCACGGCTTTGCATCGCCGTCATAAAATCCATAAAGCCGGAGGTTGAGAAGCGATAGGCGGCGATTGACAGATTACTGCCGGTTTCTGGTACCGCTTTGCTGTAGCTAACGCGGTAACTTTGCCCGGTCATGCTGGCATCTTGCTGCTTATCGGCACTTCGCAGATGGGTACGCGCCTGAGTAATATCGAAGGCGAAGGCGCCCAACGGTGTACCCAACGCCGTTCCGCCTTGCAGCGCGTAATAATCCTGGCTCGCCTGCAAACCCGCGTAACCAGTAACATCGTTAGTTAAGCCATATTGCCAGGTGCCCTGATAGAGCGCGACGTCATCGCGGATGTAGTCGGCACGCAATTTACCTGCCGTCACGTCATAGCGGGATGTGCCTGGACGCAGCAATTGCGCTACCGCTGCGTAAGGCACGCGGAAACTGCTTTTACTGCCATCCGCTTCATTTACCGTCACGTCAAGATCGCCGCCGTAACCGGTAGGATAAAGATCGTTAATCAGGAATTCGCCCGGCGACACGGTGGTTTCATAAATCACCTGACCTTGCTGGCTCACCGTGACGCGTGCGTTGGTGCGCGCGATGCCGCGAATCTCCGGCGCATAACCGCGCTGAGATTCCGGCAACATGCGCTCGTCACTTGCCAGCTGCACGCCACTAAACGGCAACGTATCGAAGATAATCCCGCTGGTATTTGATTGTCCGACGACGACGCGGCCACGCAGCGGCACCACATCATGCTGTACATAGGTATTAAGCGACTGATAGTCGCTGCCGCCTTGTTGCTGCCAGTTGTAGTTGCCGTTGTGACGCAGATACCAGCCGCCGATGTTCAAGCCCGCATTAATCTCGCCAAAGAAGGATTTATACACTTGTCCCGCCGAGCGGCTGGTGTAAGCATTGGTTGAATATCCCAGCATCAGCGCCGGAATCCCCGCATCCCACAAAGCCGGATCAACATAATCGTGCGGCACGCTGGTCAGGTAGATTTGCGGAATGGAGATGTCGAGGCGCAGCTGGTTGCTGTCGTAGCTCACGCTGGCGTCAGGCAGTACAGATGCCAAATCGCTGCACTCGGTTTCTGTGGTGAGCAAACCCGCAGCCGAAGCTGGCAGCGTCGAGGCGTTAAACGGGATCTTTTTCAGCAACGGCGAAGGTATGCAGGCGCGCACCTGCTTATCCGCCATCTCGCGGAAGTTGATGTCCTGATTGGCAATCAAGTGCTCGTTGACGTACACCAGCGTGCGATAGGTTCCCGGCGTTGCCGATGCGCCCTGATTAAAGCGCGCCAGATCGATGGCAGCGCCTTTGCTGACCTGCAAAAAACTGGCGTCGAATTCCGCCTCTTCAGCAGCAAATACCTGCTCTGCGCCACTTAATAACGCAGCAAACACAGCGCTGGCCAACAAGGTGTAGCGCAGCGGCAGAGTAGATTCTCTGGTAAAAGTCATAAGCGTGCCTTCCGGCACGTCTTGGCATGCCGGCTATAGGAGATTGAAATTCAAGAGAGAAATTATTTGATTGCAGCGGTAAAAGGCTGAACGGCACCGAAATCGTTAACGTACTCACCGCTGACGTTGGCACCCGCTACCGCGCTGATCTTCAACGTGAGCGAGGAGAGCGGCGGCACCATTTCACCGTCAATGGTGTGTCCATTTACCTTCACCGTCACCAGCGAGACATTGTAAGGCGTTGGATTGCTGGCCTTTAGCTGGCCGTTACTTGCAGACCAACTCAACGATTTCACCGCTTCATTGGCATCACCTTTCAGGCCAGCCGGACGGTAGAACAGTTTGATACGTGTGCGGAATGCCATCTGTAACGTGTTGAGCTCTGTTTTCTCTTTGGTTTTCGCCGGAATCTCCAGCACGTTCAGCCATGACACCGATTCACGATCGTGGGCAAACACGCCAGGATTGGTCAGAGACAGGCGTAATGTCTGCCCTTTTCCGGCATCAACACGGTTCACCGGTGGCGTGATGATGAAAGGCGTTTGAATGTTCTCTGGCGTCGCATTGGCATCCCCGTTATCAACCCAGCTTTGGATCAAAACCGGCGACGCACCCACGTTCTTCATTTGCACGGAGACTTCTTTGTCATCCTGATGAAAAATGACGCGCGTACCCGTAATAACGATGCTGGCCAAAGTCTGGCTACTGATGAAGGTGGCGCAAAGCAAAGCGAATATAGGCAGGGTTTTACTGATGGAGATGTTCATGCGTGAATCCTGAGAAAGAAAGGTGGGATTGCTCCCACCTGTCGGTGATTACTTGTACATAATCGAGTAAACGACACTGCTTTTTACCAGCCCTGCGGTGGTGGCACCTTCAGCGTAATACTGCACGGCGTACGGCAGAGTTGCGCTGCCAGTTGTTACGCTGGCGTAGGTGTTTTTGGTGAT
>NZ_DAMBSA010000396.1:0-4284 GCF_032054795.1 Pantoea sp. CTOTU49201 | reverse complement strand
CGGCAGACGGCGGATGAAGGTCTGGTCGATCTTCAGCTCATCCAGCGGCAGCTGTTTTTCCTGCAAACCGCGCTGAATTTTTTTCGCCCCGGCGGCAAAGGTTGAACCGGTATCGCCATCGCCCACTTTGGCATCCAGCGCATTCAGCTCGCTTTCCAGATCGATCAGCGTCTGCGTGACGCTTGCGACAATCTTCGCCACCTCAGCATTCTCAGAGGCATCAAAATCCAGCACGCTGCCGATCTTCTCAGCACGTTGCAGACTGATCGGTGCAAAGTCGTATACCGGCACCCAGCCCAGCACCTGAACCGGCGCGTTTAACGCTTCCAGGAACGGCTCTTCCAGCGCCAGCAGCGTCAGTGAGAAACCCTTCATATCCAGCGCACTGACCAGCGTTGCCGGACCCAGCAGATGCGTGATGCGTGCCGCCAGCGGCGACTGCAACACTTCACGCGTCAGCAGCGCCAGCTCCAGCTGCGAGAAGCCGCCGAGATTGTTGATCAGCAGCAGCGCCTGTTTGCCGTCCGGCAGCGCCTGCGCCAGTTTATCGGTCATGATGCTGGTGATGTTGCGGCTGTTCTGCGTATCCAGCGTGATAACACCTGGCTCGCCGTGAATGCCCATGCCGAGCTCGCTATGACCAGGCTCGACGCGTTCATCACGTTTTTCGCCCGGCACATGGCAAGTGGCAAAAGCTAAACCGATGGACGATGTGGCATCAATTGCGCGCTGCGCCAGCGCTTTGACCTCATCCAGCGATTGTCCCTGCTCTGCCGCAAACCCCGCGATTTTGTGCACCAGCACGGTGCCCGCAATGCCGCGCGGCTGCGGGTTTTCCGGCAGCGCGATATCATCCTGCACCATCACCAGCTCAACCTTGTAGCCGAGGTTTTTGGCTTTCTCCGCCGCCAGACCAAAGTTGAGGCGATCGCCGGTATAGTTTTTCACAATCAGCAGACATCCGGCATCGCCGGTGACGTTAACGATGGCGTTCAGTACCGCATCCACGCTTGGCGACGCAAAGATGTCGCCGCACACCGCCGCCGTCAGCATGCCTTTGCCGACAAACCCGGCATGCGCCGGTTCATGGCCAGAACCGCCGCCGGAGATCAGCGCCACTTTGCTTTTATCCCAGTCCGAGCGCACCACCACGCGAATCTCATCACCGAGATCGAGGCGACTGAGGTTATGCCACGGCGTACTCAGCAAAACTCCTTCGATGGCTTCGTTAACCAGATCGTTTTTCTCATGCATAAAAAACTGGCTCATTGCATCCTCTCCATTGGTGTTGTTGCTCTACAAGGTAGCGTATGTGTGGCGATAAAAACGGCGCAGATGGCAGAAATGCAAAAGGCGGCATAAGCCGCCTCTCAGTTTCAGAAAACTACCGATCAGAGTTCGATGCGTAAAACGCTATCGGGATTTTTGGGTGGCTCTTTGCGTGAACCCGGCTGCTTGATGCTGACAAACAGGGTTTTACCATCCGCAGAAACCGCCAGGCTGTTTGGTAGGCCCGGCGCTTTCACCGTGCGTTTCACTTTGTAGTTGCTGGCGTCGATGATGCTGATTTCGCCCGCTTTGCGGTGCGTAACGTACAGCTCATCACGATCGGCATTGAACAGCACCGCCAGCGATTCTGGCACATCGATCTTGTGGATCACCTGCTGCGTGCGGGTATCCAGCACCAGCACCTGCGACTGTTTTGAGTCGCTGAGGAAGGCGCGATGGCCTTGAGTATCCAGCGAAATATTCAGGAAGAAGTGATCTTTATCGCCATCGATTTTCTGACGTTTTTCAATCGCATTCAGGCGCGTATTGATGGTCACCAGTTCGCCATCGGAGTTGGTGACATACAGTTTCTGCGCCGCAGAATCGATGGCCAAACCGGTGCCCATTTTGCCGGTGTTCGGCACAGTGCTAATCAGTTTCAGGGTTTTGCCATCCACCACCCACACCACGCTCTGCTCACCGAGGCCGGTGATGTAAACGCGATCGGTTGCTGGATCGACGGCCAGCTGACGCGGCTGCAGCGGACGCACGGTTTCGCTGCGCTGACGGCCATCCAGCACCAGCGTGTTGATCACTTTGCCGCTGGTGGCATCCACTGCGGTCAGTGAACCGTCACGCGTGTTACCGAAATAAAGGGTGTGGGTTTTCTGGTTAATCGCCGCGCCAAAGGTCGGCAGATCGGTATTGATGGTTTGCTTCACCGCCAGATCCTGCGGATCGAGACGATAAACGGTGCCGCCTTTTTTGTCGGTTGTGCTCTGCGCGGTCGCGAGGAACAGCGCGTTATCGCTGTTGCTGAATGCCAGTTCGTAAGCGCCTTTTGAGATCACTTGATTCAGCGGCTGAGATTCTGCCGCCATCACCGCAGAGGTCGAGAACAGCGCCGTTGCCAGCAGCAGTGGACGCAGCGCCCACGATTTTTTATTCGCCTTCATAACTTCTCCATAGCAAAAACACCGCCTGATGGCAGTGAAGTGAAAGCCCGACATTACAACCAATATTTAAAAAGACAGCCCGAGGCGAGCCGACGAAGGATGCTACTTTTTGAGAATAGTAATCATTTCGAAGGGAAAGTGACAGGATTTTATCAGGTTACCAACGCCGCCAGGGCGCCCGAAGGCACCCTGTCAGCACAGAACGTTAACGCAACTTATTTAGTCAGTTCGGCAGTCATGTGCACGCCGTTGTTGAAGTTGGCTTCGGTCACTTTATAGGAAGCACCAGCTTCGTGTGCCTGAGCAGCGATTTGCGCTTCTGCACCATCCAGCGTTGAGGCGGTTGCAGTGATGCTTTGCGCAAAGCTAGCGAATGGCAGAATGGTCAGAGCGATAACAGCAGCAAAAGTTTTGATAGATTTCATGGTCAATTCCTTAATGTACGTTTGATTGAGTAAGGCGTCATCGCCTTGTTGAGATACATAGTAGTCGCAGAATCGATCAGTAAAAAGCGGAGAGATTTGCCGTTGTTGTTCGAATATTTTGAACCTAAAAAGCACGTTTGGGTTAACCTTTGTGCAAAGGGTTAAAAATCTGACATTTAATTAAAAGGCAGGATTTATGGCTGCGATAGGTGAGGTATCGTAGGGTCACCATTTATGGCGACATTGTGATTCGTGCGGTTGATGGCAAGGTCGCCATAAATGGCGACCCTACGGGTTAACCGTGATGGCGGACGCGGGTGAAGATGGTGATGGCGGCTAATAGCATCAGCACGCCGCTGGCGAGGAACACGCCGCCTGCGCCTTGCAGATCAAACATCCAGCCGCCAGCTGCTGCACCGGCGGTGATCGCCAGCTGGATAGTGGCGACCAGCAAACCGCCGCCCGATTCCGCATCGTCCGGCACCGCGCGGGAAATCCACGTTGACCAGCCGGTTGGCATCGAACCAAACGCCAGGCCCCACAGCGCCACGCCCGCCGCGACCAGCCACGACACCTCGCCGAAGCTCACCAGCAGCAGCGCGGTGACGCTCATCACCAGCGCCATCGCGGTTAACGTCAGCGATACGCTGCGCGTCACCAGATAACCGGCCAGCGAAGTACCAAAGAAGTTCGCCACGCCAAACGCCAGCAGCACCAGCGACAGCTGATTAACGTTGAGCTGCGCGCTGCCTTCGAGGAACGGACGCAGGTAAGTAAAGAAGGCGAAGTGGCCAGTGAACATCATGATCACCGCCAGCATGCCCCAACGCATCACGCTTTTACGCAGCAGATCCAGCACACCACCGCTGCGCACTTTATTGACGGGCGGCATCGCGGGTAAGGTGAAGAACTGCCACAGCAGCGCCAACACGCCCAGCGCGGCGGTCAGCATAAAGATGTTACGCCAGCCAATAATGCCGCCCAGATAGCTGCCGAGCGGCGCGGCAATAATGGTCGCCAGCGAAATGCCGCTGAACACGATCGACAGCGCGCGCGGCACCTGATCGCTCGGCACCAGACGCATGGTAATCGCCGTGGAGAGCGTCCAGAAGCCGCCAATCGCCACGCCCAGCAGCACGCGGGCCAGCAGAATCATCGGCAGATTCTCGGCAAAGGCCACCAGCAAAGCGGAAGCAATCAGCAGCAGCGTAAAGGCCAGCATCACCACGCGACGATCGAGCTGGCGCGTCACATTGCCGATCACCAGACTGGTGAGCAGCGCCACCAGCGCCGTGACGGTAACGGTTTGTCCCGCCTGACCTTCACTGATGTGCAGCGTGTCGGCAATCGGCGTCAACAAGCTTACCGGCAGAAATTCTGCGGTAATCAGACCGAACACGCCAAAGGCCATGGCA
>NZ_DAMBSA010000395.1:0-4297 GCF_032054795.1 Pantoea sp. CTOTU49201 | reverse complement strand
TCCCGGCGCGCATAATCCAGAAACATGAAAAAACCGAAAGCCAAACATGGTACAAGCCGTTGTTTACGATTAGCGTGTTGCTGTACATCGTGTTTATCGTGGCGCTCGAGCTGAAAATGACCGGCTGGGCGCTGCTGCTGGTGGCGGCTTGTTTCCTGATCATGGCGCGCAGCGTGTTGATCAGCATCGACTGGAGTTTGCTGCTGGTGTTCGTGGCGATGTTTATCGATGTCTTCCTGTTGATGCATTTGTCCTGGCTGCAGCCGCATTTTGCCGCTATTGGCCAACTCGGCGAGGGCGGACTTTATCTACTGGCCATTGGCCTGTCCCAATTCATCAGTAACGTTCCCGCCACCATCCTACTTTTGCAGAAAGTGCCACCGTCCGACGTGCTGGCGTGGGCGGTGAATATCGGTGGATTTGGCTTATTACCGGGATCGCTCGCCAACCTGATTGCCTTGCGTATGGCGCAAGATGCGCGTGTTTGGTGGCGTTTCCACTTGTTTTCCATCCCGATGCTGGCCTGGTCGATGTTGGGTGGATGGCTGCTGTTACACCTCATACGTTAGCGCCATGCCAATGTCGGCTTGTGTAAAGTTGCATTGGCATTTGTCAATTTCCCATCTAAGGTTATGTTGACCGTTTTTGCCCGGGAATCGGGACAACCGCCTACGATGAAAAATTATGGAAAACCAGAATCAACCGTCTGAACGCGATCAGCAGGATCCGCAAAACACCTCGAATACCCATCAAGATAACAACGAACCAGAACGTAAACGCCCCGGAAAGAAGCCACTGATTTTTCTCGCCATTGTGGTGGTGATCATGATCGTGGTGGGATTATGGTTCTGGCTCACCACGCGCAATATTGAAAGCACGGATGATGCCTTTACCGAAGGCAATGCGGTGACTATCGCGCCGAAAGCGGCCGGTTACGTGGTCAAGCTGCTGGTGCGCGATAACCAGCGCGTGAAGCAGGGCGATTTGCTGGTGGAGATCGATGCGCGCGACAGTGAAGCGCAGCGCGATCAGGCCAAAGCCCAGCTTGGTCTGGCACAGGCGCAGCTGCATCAGGCGCAGGCGCAGTTAGCCCTGTCTCGCGTACAGTATCCGGCGCAGCGCGATCAGGCGCTCGCCGATCAGGCCAAAGCACAAGCCAACTTGCTTAACGCTCAAGCCGATTATCGTCGCCAGCGCGGTGTTGATCCGCGTGCCACTTCACAGCGCAATATTGATACTGCCGCCGCGCAGCTGCGTTCGGCTGAAGCGCAACTGCAAAGCGCTAAAGCGCAGGTTGAGGTGGCTTCTCAGGTGAAGCTGCAAATCCGCCAGCAGGAAACCAATGTTGAAGCGCGTGAGCAGCAAGTTGAGCAGGCGCAGGCGCAGCTCAACACCGCCGAATTGAATCTCTCTTATACCCAGGTTCGCGCGCCATACGATGGCTTCGTCACCAAGCGTAACGTGCACCTCGGCACGCTGGTGCAGGCCGGCAGCGCGCTGTTCTCGCTGGTTTCGCCTGAAATCTGGATTAATGCCAATTTCAAAGAGTCACAGCTGGCGCGCATGAAGCCGGGTAATAAAGTGGAAATCAGTGTCGATGCCTGGCCGGATATGAAGCTGGAAGGGCATGTGGATAGCGTGCAGATGGGATCCGGTTCACGCTTCTCCACCTTCCCGGCGGAAAACGCCACCGGCAACTACGTGAAAATCGTGCAGCGCGTGCCGGTGAAAATTGTCATCGATAAAGGGTTAGATCCCAATCATCCGCTGCCGCTGGGCTTGTCGGTTGAGCCGAAGGTCACAGTGGAATGAGTGCGAGCGAAAGCTGGCGTCCGGCCAGCAATCCGTGGCTGGTCGCTATTACGGTGACGCTGGCGGTGTTTATGGAGATCCTCGACACTACCATCGTTAACGTCGCGCTGCCGCACATTGCCGGTTCGCTCTCCTCCAGTTACGACGAATCGACCTGGGTTCTGACTTCTTATCTGGTCGCCAACGGCATCGTATTGCCGATCTCGGCGTTCTTCAGCCGCCTGTTTGGCCGCAAGCAGTTCTTCCTGATTTGCATTGTGATGTTCACCATCTGCTCCTTCCTGTGCGGCATCGCCACGGAATTGTGGCAGATCATTCTGTTCCGCGTGCTGCAGGGCTTTTTTGGCGGCGGATTGCAGCCGGTGCAACAATCGGTGCTGCTCGATTACTTCAAAGCGGAAGATCGCGGCAAAGCCTTTGGCCTGTCGTCGATTGCGATTATCGTCGCGCCGGTGATTGGTCCAACGCTCGGCGGCTGGATCACCGACAACTACAGCTGGCGTTGGGTGTTCTTCATTAATATCCCGGTTGGTATTTTGACTGTGATGGCAATTTATCAGTTGCTGGAAGATCCGCCGTGGGAACGCAAGTGGGATAAAGGCCGCCTGAAGATCGATTACATCGGCATCAGCCTGATCACGCTGGGGCTGGGCTGTTTGCAGGTGTTCCTCGATCGTGGCGAAGATGAAGATTGGTTTGCCTCGCACTTTATCCGCCTGTTCGCCATGCTGGCGGTGATCGGCATTATCGGCGCCATTTATTGGCTGCTATATGCCCGTAAACCGGTGGTCGATCTCACCGTAATGAAAGATCGCAACTTCTGGGTGGCGGGCTTGCTGATGGCGGGCATGGCGATGATTCTGTACGGCAGCTCGGTGGTGCTTCCCCAACTGGCGCAGCAGGATCTCGGCTACACCGCAACCTGGTCGGGGCTGGTGCTGTCGCCCGGCGCGATATTGATTGTGCTGACGATACCCATCGTGCTGAAGCTGATGCCGATCGTGCAAACGCGCTACATCATTGCGTTCGGCTTCACCTGTCTTGCCAGCGCCTTCTTCTATTCCACCACGTTAACGCCTAACGTCGATTTCACCACGCTGGTGATGATGCGCAGCGCGCAGTCGATCGGCCTTGGCTTCCTGTTTGTGCCGCTGACTACTATTGCGTTTATCACCGTGCCGCAGCGATTAAACGCCGATGCTTCGGCGCTGTTCACCATGTTCCGTAACGTTGCGGGCTCGATCGGCATTTCGCTGTCGACGGCGGGCATTACCGAACGCATGCAGACGCGTTCGGCCAGCATGGTGCACAACATGTCGCCGCTCAATGAGCCTTACAATCTCACGCTGCAACACTGGGCTGATTCGATCCGTAATTTCACCACCGCCGTGGGCGATCCGCTGGTGCTGGCGAGCGGGCAGCTCTATCAGGAGATGATCGCTCAGGCGCGTATTCTGGCGTATATCGACGTATTTATGGGCCTCAGTATTGTGGCGCTGCTATTGATTCCATTCTGTTGGTTGCTTTCGCCGATTAAGAGCGAAGGCGGTGCAGGAGCACATTAAAATGAAAATGATTTCGCGATCTCAGCCGTCACTCACATTGCTGGCGCTGTCACTGTTGCTGGCCGGATGCGCGGTAGGACCGGATTATCAGCCGCCGCAGGCGCACACGCCGGGCGGCTACCATGATTTGCCTTCACAGCAAGCGTCTAAGCCGCTGGCGGCGGCGACCAATCCGCTGTGGTGGAAAAGCTTTAACGATCCGCAGCTCGATAGCCTGATTGAGCGCGCCATTGCCGGCAACTTAACGCTGCAACAATCGGTGCTGCGTATTGCCGGTGCGCGCGAGCAGCTGGCGCAGGCGCGCGGTGGCTTATTCCCGTCGCTTAACGGCTCGGCAAAGGTCACGCGTCAGCAGCTGGGTTTGAAAGGCTTGCTGAAATCCAACGGCGTTTATGATCAGGTTGATAGCGATGTCGCCAGCCAGCTCAACGGATTAGATCATTCCGTTACTCTTTATCAGGGCAGCTTTGACGCCAGTTGGGAGCTGGATCTGTGGGGCAAAGTGCGCCGCCAGATGGAAGCCGCAGATGCGCAGCAGCAGGCGGCTATCGAGCAGCGCAACGATGCGCTGGTCTCGCTGGAAGCGGAAGTCGCGCGTGCCTACCTGCAACTTCGCGGTTCGCAGGCGGTGCTGGCGACCTTGCAACAGCAAATTGAAGTCGCGCAGCAAACCTGGGAACTGACCAAAAGCCAGCAGCAAAACGGCTTAGCGCCCACCACCGATGTGGAAAATGCCCGCGCACAGCTGGCCTCGCTGAATGCGCAGCTGCCGCAATATCAGGCGCAGCAGCAGCAGGCGATGAACGGTTTGGCGGTGCTGCTGGGTAAAACGCCGGGCGCACTGGATAATGAACTGATGAACATCAAGCCGCTGCCTGATTTGCCGAAACTGGTGCCGGTGGGCATTCCGTCCACGCTGG
>NZ_DAMBSA010000394.1:0-4323 GCF_032054795.1 Pantoea sp. CTOTU49201 | reverse complement strand
ATGCCAGCCATGGATTGCTTTACACCTTCAGTAAAGGACGTGGATTGGGTGATTGTGGCGTGGCGACGCGCTGGCAGTATGACGGTAACGAATTTGTGCTGGCAGAGTATGCGGAAGAGAAGACCTGCGATGCGTGGCACAGCAGTGACGACTGGCCAACACTCTGGGTAACTGAATCGCAGAATCCGGTGCAGTCGCGTTAATCCGTAGGGTCGCCATTAATGGCGACCTTCCCCCATATGATTAACGAATCGCTTGCACCGTCATCGGTGAACCCGACTGATTGCCCACCAACTCGGTCAGCATATTATTCACGCCATCGCTCATCGGGGTGAAACGCGTTAATGGCGAGCGCGTGACAACCACAAACACGCCGACGTTGTGCTGCGGCACCATCGCCATATAGGTAATGAAACCGCCGCCGCCGCCGGTTTTCTGAATAATCCCCGGACGACCTTCCTTCGGCCCCATATAGACCCAACCCATGCCCAACGCATCGGCGCGGCCCGGCACATCCATGCCTTCCACTTTGGTCAGTTGGTCGCGGCGGTAGATCAGCGTTTGCAGGCGATCAATTTGCGGCGTGCGGTGATTCACCGCCGAGTTGAGGAACTGCTGCATCCAGCGGCCCATATCGTCTGGCGTTGAGTAAACGCCGCCGCTGCCGATAGCGGCCAGCGTGTTGTTGCACGGACTGGCGCCTTTCTCGGCAATCATCAGACGCTGACACTGATCCGGTGACGGCGTGAAAGTGGTGTCTTTCATGCCCAACGGACGCGTTATCAACTGCTGAAACAGCGCCGGATACGGCATGCCCGCCGCTTTGGCGAGTGCATCGCTCAACAGATCAAAGCCCAGGTTGGAATAGGCGGCATTGGTGCCTGGCGCGGCCTTTAATGCAGCGCCACTCAGCCACTGCCAGCGATCGGACTTGGTCGGCCAGACAAACACCGGACGATGTGGTTTACCTCCGGGCTGCTCGCGCGGCAGGCCGCTGGTATGTGTGGAAAGGTTAATCAGGCGAATCGGCTGACCGTTATAGCTCGGCACGCGCGCGCCAGGCGGCGCGTATTTGCTTAGCGGATCGTCAAGACGCAGTTGACCGCGTTCGGCCATCTTTACCATCACTTCGCTGGTCATCAGCTTGCTGAGTGAAGCAATACGAATCACCGAATCGGGCTGCGGACGCACATTGTTGCCGGGGCGCGTATCACCAAAGCTGGCGAAAACCCGCTGATTGCCATCAATCGCCACCAGCGCCATGCCGGTTGCGCCGCTGCCATAGAAAATGTGCTCGGCGTAGCGATCAACAATTTGCGATGCCAACAGCGGATCGGGCGATGACTGCGCCATGCTTTTTAATGGAAGCACTGAAACCATTAAGGCCAGTAAAAAAGGAGTACGTTTTTTCAACGGGAAAGCGTCCGCTATAGGAATCGGAGGAAAGCTTATAGTAATCAGTTTGAGCGAGGCGTGAAGAGGGCAGGGCAGATTTTTTTCTGTATCAGGCTGTGATCAAAAAATGGCCCTTACGCCAAAAAGACGCAGGGCCAGATCGATTAGTGCGGCTTGAGTAAAGCTTCGGTGTGGCTGACGATGTTCTCGACGGTGAAACCGAATTCCGGGAACAGTTTGCCGGCCGGAGCTGACTCACCAAAGGTGGTCATACCGACAATCGCGCCATCCAGCCCGACATACTTGTACCAGTAATCAGCAATACCGGCTTCGACTGCCACGCGCGCTTTCACGCCAGATGGCAGCACCGATTCGCGATAAGCGGCATCTTGCTTATCAAATACATCGGTACTCGGCAGCGACACCACGCGAATCTTGTGGCCATTAGCGGTGAGTTTTTCCGCCGCGCCCAGCGCGATTTCAATCTCCGAACCGGTGGCGATGATGATCGCTTCCGGTGTGCCAGCGCTATCTTTCAGCACATAACCACCGCGCGCGATATTCGCCACCTGCTCTTTGCTGCGATCCGGCTGCAGCAGATTCTGACGCGAAAGAATCAGCGCGGTTGGCCCGTGATGGCGCTCAACGGCAGCTTTCCACGCTACAGCGGTTTCTACCTGATCGCATGGACGCCACAAGCTGAGGTTTGGCGTGACGCGCAGGCCGGCAATTTGCTCAACCGGCTGGTGCGTCGGGCCATCTTCGCCAAGGCCGATGGAGTCATGTGTATACACCAGCACCTGACGCGCCTTCATCAGTGCCGCCATGCGCACCGCGTTACGTGCATACTCGACGAACATTAGGAAGGTGGCGGTGTACGGCACGAAGCCGCCGTGCGTGGCGATGCCGTTGCCAATCGCCGTCATACCAAATTCACGCACACCGTAGTGAATATAGTTACCGGCGAGATCTTCTTTGATCGATTTTGAACCCGACCAAATAGTGAGGTTGCTTGGTGCTAAATCTGCCGAACCACCGAGGAATTCCGGCAGCAGCTTGCCGTACACTTCCAGCGTATTTTGTGAGGCTTTACGGCTGGCGATTTTTTGCGGATTGGCCTGCAATTGCTCAATAAATTTCTGGGTTTCCGTTTCCCAATTTACCGGCATTTCGCCACTCACGCGGCGGCTGAATTCCTCAGCCAGCTGCGGATGTGCAGCTTTGTAGGCGGCAAATTTCTCATCCCAGGATTTTTCACGCTGACTGCCGGCTTCTTTGGCATCCCACTGCTGATAAATCTCTTTAGGGATCTCAAAGGCCGGGTATTTCCAACCGAGTTTCTGTCGCGTCAGCGCCACTTCCTCTTCGCCCAGCGCTGCGCCATGCGACTCTTCTTTACCGGCTTTATTCGGCGAACCGAAACCAATCACCGTGCGGCAGATGATCAACGATGGCTTATCAGTGACGCTTTGCGCTTCCTTGATCGCCGCCGCAATGGCTTCTGGATCGTGACCATCAATACCTTCTGCGCTGCCGATTACATGCCAGTTATAGGCTTCGAAGCGTTTATGGGTATCGTCGGTGAACCAGCCTTCGGTTTCACCATCAATCGAGATACCGTTGTGGTCGTAGAAACCAATCAGCTTGCCAAGACCGAGCGTACCGGCCAGCGAGCACACTTCGTGCGAGATACCTTCCATCAAACAGCCATCGCCCATAAACACGTAGGTGTGATGGTCAACGATATCGTGATCGGGTTGGTTAAACTGCGCCGCCAGCGTGCGCTCGGCAATCGCCATGCCCACAGCATTGGCTAAACCCTGGCCGAGCGGACCGGTGGTGGTTTCGATGCCTGGCGTGTAACCGAGTTCCGGGTGACCTGGCGTTTTGGAATGCAACTGTCGGAAGTTTTTCAGCTCTTCCATCGGCAGATCGTAACCGGTGAGATGCAGCAAACTGTATTGCAGCATCGAACCGTGACCGTTGGAAAGAATGAAGCGGTCGCGATCAATCCATGCCGGATTATTGGGATTATGGTGGAGGAAATCGCGCCACAAGACTTCGGCGATATCGGCCATGCCCATCGGCATACCGGGATGTCCGGAATTTGCTTTTTGTACCGCATCCATGCTGAGTGCACGAATTGCGTTAGCCAACTCTCTGCGTGAAGACATAAGGTTCTCCCTTGTGATTTGGCGATAGCGGATGAGCCAATGCCCATCCGCCATAAGAGTGAGTGCGGATTACAGACGAGAAGAGAGCACGTCTTCCAGCTTTTGCTGGTCGATGGCGAACTGACGGATGCCGTCTGACAGTTTTTCTACCGCCATCGGATCCTGATTGTGTTCCCAACGGAATTCCGCTTCAGACAGTGAAGCCGGCTGATGGAAGCCTTCGGTTGATGGCTCCAGCTTGCGTTCCAGCGGCGCATCACTGTTGGCCAGCTCTTCCAGCAGGTTAGGGGAAATGGTCAGACGGTCGCAGCCGGCCAGCGCCTGAATCTGTTCTACTTTACGGAAGCTGGCACCCATGATCACGGTGCTGTAACGGTGCTTCTTGTAGTAATCGTAGATACGACGCACCGATTTCACGCCCGGATCTTCATCAACCACATACGGGTCGATCGGTTTGCGGGAGTTGTACCAGTCGTAAATACGACCAACAAACGGCGAGATCAGGAACACGCCGGCTTCAGCACAGGCACGCGCCTGAGCGAAGGAGAACAGCAGCGTCAGGTTGCACTGGATACCGTTTTTCTCCAGCTCTTCGGCGGCTTTGATGCCTTCCCAGGTCGAAGCCAGCTTGATCAGAATGCGTGAGCGGTCGATGCCGTACTCTTCGTACAGACGTACCAGCTTCTCAGCTTTGGTAACGCACATGCCACGATCGAAGGAGAGGCGCGCATCCACTTCGGTCGAAACACGGCCC
>NZ_DAMBSA010000393.1:0-4331 GCF_032054795.1 Pantoea sp. CTOTU49201 | reverse complement strand
GAGCAGGTCGATCAGCTATTAAAGGATCTTGATGCGCACATCTCCGATGCCGAGGCCTCGGTCGGCAGCCTTTCCGGCGGACAGCGCCAGGCGGTGGCGATCTGTCGCGCGCTCAACCTCAACGCGCAGCTGGTGATTATGGATGAACCGACCGCCGCGCTGGCGGTAGCCGAAACGCAGAAGGTTTTGCAGTTGACGCGAAAACTCGCCGCACGCGGCTGCGCGGTGGTGCTAATCAGCCACAACATCAGCGATGTGTTCGCGGTTGCCGATCGCATGGTGGTGTTCCGCCGTGGGCGAAAAATTGCCGAGCGCCGTCACGCCGAAACCTCGCCCGATGAAATCGTTTCATTAATTACCGGCGCGCATCCCGATGCGCGCGCCTTTGAGAATCAGTAATTGTTGTGCCATTAACCCAGGGGAAATAAAGATGCGTCGAATTACCACTGCAGTCTGTTCTCTCTCATTACTGTTTTCAGGTTTTGCCCTCGCCGCCGAGAAAGTGGCCTTTGTGCCGCAGATCATCGGTATTCCCTATTTTCAGGCGATGGAAGCGGGGGGTAAACGCGCAGCAAGCGATCTGGGCGTTGAGTTCGTGTATAGCGGTCCGGTGGATACCAATCCGATGGATCAATTGCAGATCGTGCAGAACCTGATTGCGCAGAAGGTGAATGCGATTGGCATCAGCGTGCTCGATGCGTCCAGCATCGCGCCAGTGCTGGCGCAGGCGAAAGCCAACAATGTGCATCTGTTTACCAGCGACAGCGACGCGCCCGACAGCGGACGTCCGGTTTACGTGGCGCAGGCCACCGATCAGGGGCTGGGTGACACCATCATTGATGAAATGGTTAAGCGCGTCGGCGATCACGGCAAAATCGGCATCGTCTCCGGCGAAGCCACCGCCTCCAACCTCAACAGCTGGATTGGCTTTATGCAGCAGCGGGTGAAGAGTAAATATCCCCATATCACGTTGCTGAAACCGCAATACGCTGGCGGCTCCGCCAGCCGCGCGGCGCAGATCGCCACCGATTTGATGTCGGCCAATCCGGATATCAAAGGCCTGATCGCCATGGCCTCCACCACTTGCCCTGGCGTGGCGCAGGCGATTGAGACCGCAGGTAAAAATGGCAAGGTGATCGGCAGTGGTTTCTGTAGCCCGAACACCGCGCGCGCCTATCTGAAAAGCGGGGCCTTTGGTTACACCGTGTTATGGGATCCGGAGAAGCTCGGCTATCTCACCGTCTGGGCAGGCAAGCAGCTGATCGATGGCAAAGCCTTCAGCGCCGAAAACCGCGTGCCGGGCTTCGCCGAAGCGGTGAAATTTGACAGCAAAACCGGCGTGCTGCTGCTCGGTTCGCCAGCGGTGTTCACCAAAGAGAATGTCGATCAGTTCAAATTCTAACGGGGCTTCGCATGCACATGACTTCACGGGAGATCGCCTTGCTGGCGATTGCCCTGTTAGCCAGCGCCGGTTTTTCCTGGTTTTCACCCTGGTTCGCCACCGTCGATAACCTGCTCACCATCCTGCGCAACAGCAGCAGACTGCTGCTGATCGCGCTGGGCATGACGCTGGTGATCGCCATGGGTGGCGTGGATGTCTCGGTTGGCGTGGTGATGGGCGTGGCCGCATGGGGCGTTGGCCAGCTGTTGCTGCTGCAATCGCCGTGGCTGGCGGCCATCGCCGGTCCGCTGCTCGGCTTGCTGCTCGGATTCATTACCGCGCTGGTGGTGGTGATGGGCCGCATTCCAGCGATTGTTGGCACGCTTGGTCTGTTCGGTGTGTGGCGCACCGGATTGTTCGCGCTGCTCGGCGGTCAGTGGTTATCGGGATTGCCTGCCAGCTTAACCAGCGGGCTGATGCATCCGCTACTGGGATTGCCGGTGATGGCGTGGGTCATCGTGCTGGTGTGGGCTGGCGTCTGGCTGGTGTTACGTCACACGCCTTACGGTTTGTGGCTGCTGGCGGCGGGCAACTCGGAGGAGAAAGCGCGGCTGGCGGGCATCCCGGTCACGCAGGTGCGCATTGCGACCTTTATGATCAGCGGCCTGCTGTGCGGTATCGCCGCGACCTGTTACATCGCCACCTATCGCAACGTCGAAATGACGGTCGGCGGCAGTCTGGCGCTGGAAGCCATCGCTGCGGTGGTGCTGGGCGGCACGCGCATTACCGGCGGTTCCTGCAGTTTGTTGGGCACGCTGCTCGGCGTGCTGCTGCTACGCATTCTGCAAAACGGCTTGCTGCTGGTGGGCATTCCGTCGCTGTGGCAAACCGTGGTCACTGGCGCGGTGCTACTGATCGTGCTGAGCAGTGAAGCGGCAAGCGGGCGCGTTTTTGCCCTCAGGAGGATCGCATGACGTTGTGGCGCAAATCTCCCGACCTGACGCTGCTCAGCGCGCTGTGGCTGCTGCTGGCCATCGGCATCGTGCTGGTGCTGCCGCAGATGCTGGCTGCCTGGTCAATCACCTCAATTCTGCAGTTCGCAACCTTGCTGTCGCTGGTGGCGCTCGGCCAATCATTGGTGGTGATGAGCGGCGGTGGCGGCATCGATCTCTCGGTAGGCGGCAACGTGTCGCTCTCGGCGGTGATTGGCATGCTGGTACTCAATCAGGGCATCAATCCGCTGTGGCTACCGCTGATCTGTCTGATCACCGGCACGCTGGCGGGCGCGATAAACGGCTGGCTGATCGCGCGGCTGCGTCTCTGGCCGCTGATCGTTACGCTCGGCAGCTTCTACTTGTTTTCCGGACTGGCGCTGGCGTTAACCGGTGGAGCCGCCGTCGCCGGCGTGCCTGCGGAACTGACGCAGTGGGGACGCGGCGCGCAGTTCTTCATTCCTTTACCGTTTCTCACCTGCGTGATCCCGGCTTTTCTGATCGCCTGGCTGATTCTCAGCAAAAGCGCGTGGGGCAAATGGATCTACGCCTGTGGCTTCAACGAACACGCTACGCGGCTGGTCGGCATTCCGGTCGATCGCCTGCGCTTTCTCGCTTACTGCCTGAGCGGCTTGCTGGCGGGCTGTGCGGGATTTGTTTCGCTGAGTTGGCTGGGCAGCGCACGACCAGAAATCGGCGTCAATCTGGAGCTCGAATCTCTCACCGCCGCTCTGCTCGGCGGCGTGGCGATCTTTGGCGGGCGCGGCAGCGTGATCGGCGTCTTGGCCGCCGCGCTGATGCTGGTCACCATCAAAACCTGCATGTTGCAGCTGGGACTAAATAGCGTCTGGCAACTCGGCGTGGTGGGCATTCTGTTGATTATCGTATTGATGGCACAACGACTTTTTATCTATCGGAGATAACAAATGAATCTGACTGAACAAATCAGTGCGCACGTTGAGGCGAGTGCCGAACGCATCGCTAATACGTTGTGCGACCTGCTGGCGTTTCCCTCCATCGTCAAAGTTGATCCGCGTGAAGCCGGACCGGGCGAGCGCGATTGCCAGCTCTATCTGCAACAGCGTTTGGCATCGCTGGGTATGGAAACCGATCTCTGGGACCCGGATGGCCCGGCGCTCTACGCCAAATATCAGGGCCGACCGGGCGCCAATAAAGGCCGCACTTTTGAAGGTCGCCCTAATCTCGGCGGGACCTTAACCGGCGCGGGCGGCGGCAAATCGCTGATGCTCACCGGCCATATCGACGTGGTGCCGCCGGGCCCACCGGAACACTGGCTCACCGATCCTTTCGTGCCGGAGATCAAAAACGCGGCGGTGTACGGTCGCGGTGCAGTCGATATGAAAGGCGGCGTGGCCTGCATGTTGATGGCGGTGGAGTTATTACATGATCTCAATATTCGTCTGGCGGGCGACGTGGTGTTTACCACCGTGGTGGATGAAGAGATTGGCGGCATGGGATCGCTGGCGATGGTCGATCGCGGATTCAGAGCCGATGCCGGCATCATGACGGAACCGACCGCTAATCGCATCTCGCCCATCTGCCACGGCATTTTGTGGGGTCGCATTATTCTCGACGGCATCGGCGGCCACGCGGAGCTGACGCCCAACAGCTGGGACAGCAGCGGTCCCGTGGATGCGGTGACGCTTTGTCGCCAGATGCTCGACGGCCTTGATGTACTGAATCGCCGCTGGCAGACGCAGCCGAGCAAAAATCATCCGCTAATGGAATTGCCTAACCAGGTTATCGTTACGCAGTTAAAGGTCGGTGAACATCCAGCCTCAATTGCGGGCCGCGCCGAGATTGTGATTGATGTGCAGTATTTGCCAGCCGAGAAAGATGAGATGGGGCTGGGCGGAAACGTCAAAAAAGAGATTGAGGCGCACGTTGCCAAAGTCTGTGCGCTCGATCCTTATCTGGCGAAACATCCGGCCAAAGTC
>NZ_DAMBSA010000392.1:0-4335 GCF_032054795.1 Pantoea sp. CTOTU49201 | reverse complement strand
GGCTTTATGCAGCCATCGCGTGACTTGACGCTGCTGGCAGCACTCGCAGTGTTGGTTGCCTTCTGTTCGGCCTCGCAGGATATCGTGTTTGATGCCTGGAAAACCGATGTACTGCCGCCGGAAGAGCGCGGCAGCGGCGCGGCGATTACCGTGCTGGGCTATCGTCTGGCGATGTTGATTTCGGGCGGGCTGGCGCTGTGGTTAGCGGATCGCTATCTCGGCTGGCAAGCCACTTACTGGCTGATGGCGCTGTTAATGGTGCCGGGCCTGATCGCCACCTTGCTGGCGAAAGAGCCGGAGATGCCGGCGCGCGAACCGCATTCGCTTCGCCAGGCTGTGACATTCCCGCTAAAAGACTTTTTCCAGCGTAACAACGCATGGCTGCTGATCACGCTGATTATCCTTTATAAGCTTGGCGATGCGTTTGCCGCCTCGCTCACCACCACTTTCCTGATTCGCGGCGTCGGTTTTAGTGCTGGCGATGTCGGCCTGGTGAACAAAACGCTTGGCCTGCTGGCCACCATCATCGGCGCGCTGTACGGCGGCGTGCTGATGCAGCGCCTGAGTTTGTTCCGCGCCCTGATGATTTTCGGCGTGCTGCAAGCGGTGTCGAACTTTGCTTACTGGTTGCTGGCGGTGACGCCACCGCACTTGTGGAGCATGGCAAGCGCGGTGTTTATTGAAAATCTGTGCGGCGGCATGGGTACTGCGGCCTTTGTCGCGTTGTTGATGACGCTGTGCAACAAATCCTTCTCAGCAACGCAGTTCGCGCTGCTCTCTGCCCTCTCCGCCGTGGGCCGTGTTTACGTTGGTCCCGCCGCCGGTTGGCTGGTTGAACTATGGGGCTGGCCGACCTTCTATGCCTTCACCGTGTTTGCTGGCGTACCGGGATTGCTGCTGTTGTGGCTGTGTCGCGGTACCTTGCACAGCATGCAGCAGAGCGGGGAGTTTGTGATGCGCAGCTTGTGGCCGCAAGGTTACCGCTGGACGGTGCGTCTGTTCAGCATCGGCTGCGGCTTGCTGGCATTGTGGCTGCTGGCATTAGCACTCAATGCCAGCGGAGTTTTGCAGATCAATGCGCTGCTCACGCCAATGTTTGAAGCCGGAATGGCATTTGCGCTGTTGGCTGTCGCACTCGGGGTTATTTTGGATAGTTTGGCATTAAAAAAAGCGGCGCGGGAAAATCTGGGTTAAGTAAGCCAATTTCCGTGACGAAATAATCGGCTAAAAAATATCAGTCGCCGATTTTACCAATAGCATTTTTTTTAAAGCGAATTAGAAACATTAAATTAACAACTACTGGCGAATATTTAAATCCGGTGCGCAATTACTTTGTATAAAAGACATCGCTGAAATGATGCAGAATTGTTAAATAAATGAGTATTAAGAGTACGGTTTATACTTTCCCTGATTTTTCTGCGGTTTCTACCATTGGTTTTTGTTATATTGATGCCAACTGCTTGTCGCAGTTAATAATTTGTCACCCTGCGTAACATCTGTGACACCCTTAGCAAAAGGTGTCAACAGCCTTCTGACACATCCTTAAGCTGGTTTACACTGCATAAACCTTCCCGTAAAATGCGCGCACACTTAAACGACAATAGAGCCCTTTGTCATTGAGGTCGTTAAATGAGACTCAGTAAATACAATAAAAGTTTGGGGATTTTGTCATTAATTGCAGGCGCTGTATTACTCAGTGGCTGCGATAGTGCGTTGTTAAATCCCAAAGGACAGATTGCACTGGAGCAACGTTCGTTGATTCTGACAGCTTTCGGCTTGATGATGATCGTCGTTATCCCGGCAGTCTTCATGGCAGTATTCTTTGCCTGGAAATATCGGGCAACCAATACTAACGCAACTTATAGCCCTAACTGGTCACACTCGAACAAAGTGGAAGCCGTGGTCTGGACCATTCCGATCCTGATCATTATATTCCTCGGCGTTTTGACCTGGAAATCAACCCACGCGCTGGAGCCGAGCAAACCGCTGGTTTCTGACGTTAAACCGGTTGAGATCGACGTAGTGGCACTGGACTGGAAATGGCTGTTCATTTACCCGGAACAGGGTATTGCAACCGTTAACCAGATTGCCTTCCCGGCAAACACTCCGGTGAACTTCAAGATCACCTCCAACTCCGTGATGAACTCCTTCTTTATTCCTACTCTCGGCAGCCAGATCTACGCCATGGCCGGTATGCAGACCAAACTGCATCTGATCGCCAACGAGCCAGGAACATTTGACGGTATCTCTGCGAACTTCAGTGGTCGTGGTTTCTCTGGCATGAAGTTCAAAGCCATTGCAACTAAAGACGATGCGGAATTCCAGCAGTGGGTTGCCAAAGTTAAAGCGGCACCTAACGCGCTGAACACCATGGATGATTTCGAGAAACTGGCTACGCCAAGCGAAAATCACCCGGTGGAATATTTCTCTACGACGAATCCAGAACTGTTCAAGCAAGTTATTGATAAGTTCAAGATGAGCCACGGGAAGATGGACATGCCAGAGCATAAAGGCATGGACATGAGTCACGCCGCTTCCGCGGGAGCCGAGGAATAATACGATGTTCGGAAAATTAACACTGGATGCAGTGCCATACCACGAACCCATTATCGTGGTTACGGTCGCCGCTATCATTTTAGGTGGTCTGGCACTGGTTGCTGCGATTACCTATTTTGGTAAGTGGCAGTACCTGTGGTCAGAATGGTTCACCTCCATCGACCACAAAAAACTGGGTATCATGTACATCATCATGGCTTTCGTCATGTTGCTGCGCGGCTTTGCCGATGCGGTAATGATGCGTACCCAACAAGTGATGGCTTCCGCTGGGGAAGCCGGCATACTACCGCCGCACCACTACGACCAGATCTTCACCGCTCACGGCGTGATCATGATCTTCTTCGTGGCGATGCCATTCGTGGTAGGTCTGATGAACATCGCGGTACCGCTGCAAATCGGTGCACGTGACGTTGCCTTCCCGTTCCTGAACAACCTGAGCTTCTGGTTTACCGCGATCGGTGTGATCCTGGTGAACATCTCTCTGGGTGTGGGCGAGTTCGCACAGACCGGCTGGTTGGCATATCCGCCGCTTTCGGGTGCGGAGTACAGTCCTGGCGTCGGGGTCGATTACTGGATCTGGAGTCTCCAGCTGTCCGGTATCGGTACGACACTGACCGGTATCAACTTCTTCGTTACCATTCTGAAGATGCGTGCACCGGGCATGGACCTGTTCAAAATGCCGGTATTCACCTGGGCATCACTGTGTACTAACGTCCTGATCATCGCTGCGTTCCCGGTACTGACCGTTACGCTGGCACTGTTGACGCTTGACCGTTACCTTGGCTTCCATTTCTTCACCAATGAAATGGGCGGTAACATGATGATGTACGTCAACCTGATTTGGGTCTGGGGTCACCCGGAAGTGTACATCCTGGTTCTGCCGGTGTTTGGTGTCTTCGCTGAAGTCACTGCTACCTTCTCTAAAAAGCGTCTGTTCGGTTACACCTCTCTGGTGTGGGCGACCATCGCGATTACCGTCTTGTCGTTCATCGTTTGGCTGCACCACTTCTTCACCATGGGTGCGGGCGCGAACGTAAACGCCTTCTTCGGTATCATGACGATGATCATCGCTATCCCGACCGGCGTGAAAATCTTCAACTGGCTGTTCACCATGTATCAGGGTCGCGTTGAGTTCCACTCAGCGATGCTGTGGACCATCGGCTTCCTGGTTACCTTCTCGATCGGTGGTATGACAGGTGTTCTGCTGGCGGTTCCGGGTGCGGACTTCATTCTGCACAACAGCCTGTTCCTGATCGCACACTTCCATAACGTGATTATCGGTGGTGTGGTGTTCGGTTGTATGGCTGGCGTAACCTACTGGTTCCCGAAAGCATTCGGCTTCACGCTGAATGAAAAATGGGGCATCCGCGCGTTCTGGTTCTGGATCATCGGCTTCTTCGTGGCATTTATGCCGCTGTATGCGCTGGGCTTCATGGGTATGACGCGTCGTATCAGCCAGGACATCGATCCTCAGTTCCACTCACTGCTGGTCGTTGCAGCAGGCGGTGCGGCGCTGATCGCTTGCGGTATCCTGTGCCAGATTACCCAGTTCTACGTTTCTGTGCGTGACCGCGACCAGAACCGCGATCTGACCGGTGACCCGTGGGGTGGACGTACGCTGGAGTGGGCAACCTCTTCACCGCCGCCGTTCTACAACTTTGCTGTTATCCCGCATATCCACGAGCGCGATGCGTTCTGGGAAATGAAAGAGAAAGGCGAAGCGTACAAGCAGCCAGAAAAATATGAAGAAATTCATATGCCGAAAAACAGCGGCGCAGC
>NZ_DAMBSA010000391.1:0-4340 GCF_032054795.1 Pantoea sp. CTOTU49201 | reverse complement strand
GGATCTGGTGCTGCTGGGGGTGATTCCGGTGGTGGCGCTGGCGGTGATTTTTGATGCACTGCTACGTTTACTGTCGGCACTGCTGGAGAGACGTCATGATTGAATTTCACCAGGTGAGCAAAGTGTTCGCCGGCAAAGAGGCGATACGTAACCTGTCGCTGAAGATTGAGAAGGGCAGTTTTACCGTGCTAATCGGCACCTCCGGTTCCGGCAAATCGACCACGCTGAAGATGATCAATCGGCTGGTGGAGCACGACAGCGGCGAAATCCGCTTCGCCGGAGAAGCCATCGAAACCATGGATGCGCGCGCGCTTCGCCGCCGCATCGGCTACGCCATTCAGTCGATTGGCCTGTTTCCACACTGGAACGTGGCGAAGAACATCGGCACCGTGCCGTCGCTGCTCGGCTGGCCGCAGGCGAAGATCAACCAACGCGTCGAGGAGCTGCTGGCGCTGCTCAATCTCGATAGCCATCTGGCGACGCGCATGCCGCATCAGCTGTCGGGCGGACAGCAGCAGCGCGTCGGCGTGGCGCGAGCGCTGGCGGCGGATCCTGAATTGCTGCTGATGGATGAACCCTTCGGCGCGCTCGATCCGGTTAACCGTCTGGCGCTGCAACACGAGATGTTGCGCATCCAAAAAATGTCCGGCCGCACCGTGGTGCTGGTGACGCATGACATCGACGAAGCGCTGACGCTGGCCGATCAGCTGGTGCTGATGGACGGCGGCGAAATCGTGCAGCAGGGCAGGCCGATCGATCTGCTGACGCAGCCGGTGAATGACTTTGCCCGCGAGTTCTTTGGTCGCAGCGAGCTCGGCGTGCGTTTGCTGGCGCTGGGACGTGCGGGCAGCGCGGCGCGACGCGGTGAATGGCTCGACGCCGAACCGATTGCCGCATCATTGACGCTGCGTGAAGCGCTGTCGCAGTTTATTGCGCGCCGCACCGACAAATTGCCGGTGATCGATCAGCATCAGCAACCGCTCGGCGTGCTGCACTTCAGCGATCTGCTGCGCCAGCGGGAGGCGAGCTGATGCGGCTGTTACGCGATCCGCTTTACTGGCTGCTGGCGACCTTTCTGCTGTTGCTATGGGGCTTGCCGCACAGCGGCCCGCTGTTTGCCCACTGGTTTCCGCAGCTGGAGCGTCCGCTCTATCAGCAGGAGAGTTTCTGGCGGCTGGCGCTGGCGCATCTGGCGTTAGTGGTTAGCGGCAGCCTGCTGGCGTTGCTGGTTGGCGTTGGCTGTGCGGTGTTTGCTACGCGCCACGCCGGGCGCGCTTTTCGCCCGCTGCTGGAAACCGTGGCGGCGGCCGGGCAAACCTTTCCGCCGGTTGCGGTGTTAGCGATTGCGGTGCCGGTGATGGGATTTGGCGCGACGCCTGCGGTGATGGCGCTGTTTCTCTACGGTTTGCTGCCGATTTTGCAGGGCACGCTGGCGGGTTTAGATAGCGTACCGGCCAGCAATCGCGAAATCGCGGTCGGTCTCGGCATGGGGCCGTGGCGACGCTTGTGGCAGATTGAGCTGGCGCTGGCAGCACCGGTGATTATGGCGGGCGTGCGGACCTCGGTGATGATCAACATCGGCACGGCAACCATCGCCTCCACGGTGGGCGCGGAGAGTCTGGGATCGCCGGTGATCATCGGTTTGAGCGGCTTTAACACCGCCTATGTGATTCAGGGCGCGCTGCTGGTGGCGCTGCTGGCGTTGATTTGCGATCGCCTGTTAGAGCGCGTGCAGCGCAAACTTAGTTGGTATGCACAATGAGGCTGTAGCCGACCAGCATCATGCCGCCCATGCCGCCAAGCGCCATGATGGCAAACAGGGAACCGATGAGGAGTTTATTCCAGTTCATGTGGAGACCTGAGAAAAGAAATTTAGGGCGGCATGATAACGCGCACACCACGCCAGGCAAAGGCCGTGTGTGCGATTTTTAGTTACGCGGGATCGTGCAGGTGAATGGCAAAACCTTGTGCCTGCCAGTGTTCAAACTGCTCGACCTGACGACGCGTCGGCTTTTTGCCGGTCCAGATAAACAGATTTTGTCCGGGGAATAACTCAGGGCGCGGCATATCCAACGGTTCCGCCAATACATCCATGCGCCAGCCTTGCTGCGACAAACGCCAGGCTTCCAGCCAGATGCGGGTACGATCTTCCACCGCCCAGCCAATCATCAGCGCATCTTTACCGGCTTTTTTACGCCCACCGGCCAGACAAAACGCCACATAATCAATCAGCGCGCCATCAAGCAGGCTGCACATGGTACGCGCAGTATTTTGATCTAAACCGAGACGCTGACGAACCGGCACGAACACGTGGTCGATCAGCGCATCCACCGGATGTTCCCGGCCAATAGTGGCAATTTTGACGCGCAGTTTAGCCGGACGAACGTGACGCAGCACGCTCATCAACTCTTCCTGCAGCGCCGACCAACCGTCATGCACATTGACGGTGGCACCTTCCAGCAACGCTTTCACTTTGCCGACGGGCACGCCACTCTCTATCCAGCGTTTTATCTCTTCGATACGCTGAACATCTTCATCATCAAACTGCCGATGACCACCTTCGGTGCGCTGAGGTTTTAACAGACCGTAACGTCGCTGCCAGGCGCGAAGCGTTACCGGGTTGATTCCACAGCGTTCGGCCACATCCCCGATACTGTATAAGGCCATAGATTCCTCTAAAATACTGACCTGCATAACAACACCTTAACCCCCACGCCTGGGTTGTACAACGATTTTTTAGTTGTACAACTTGACCTTGTTTAGGATTCGTAGTGTTATCTCATATGTGAGATTTATTTCCCATAAGTGAGAGGTGAAGATGTCTGCTTCGGATACTGACGATCGACTGGCGGCACGACTGGCCGAATTACGCTTACAACGCGGTTGGTCATTAGATGATTTGGCGATGGCGACCGGCATCAGTCGGGCGTCATTGTCGCGTATTGAACGCGCTGAAACTAGCCCCACAGCCGCTTTGCTTAACCGGCTTTGCGTGGCTTACGGATTGACCATGTCGCGCCTGCTCAGCGAGGTGGAAGAGGAGGCCGCGCTGCTGCTGAAAGCGGATCAACAGCCAGTGTGGCGCGACGACGCCAGCGGTTTCCAGCGCCGCAACGTATCACCGCCCGCCAGCCACTTTAAAGCGGAAGTGGTGGAAGGCGTGCTGCGTCCCGGCGCGCGTATTGATTACGACGCGCCGCCAATTCAGGGACTGGAGCAGCACATCTGGCTGCAATCGGGCGAGCTGACCATCAGCATGGACGATCAACACTGGACGCTGCAGGCGGGCGACTGTCTGCGCTTCCATCTCACCGGTAAATCCGCGTTTGCCGCCCATGCCGAAGGCGGCGCGCGCTACATTTTGGTGGTATGCAAACCATGATTGAAATCGAACGTCTCAGCGCCACCCAGGCGCAGCCGCTGCTGGCGGCATTGTGTGATGTGCTGCAGGGCTGCGTCGCCGACGGCGCCAGCGTGGGCTTTATTGATGCCGACGATCGCGCGGCGATTGAGCGCTTCTGGCAGGACAAAATTTACAGCCTGGCAAGCGGCGACAATCAGCTGCTGGTGGCGTATCAACAGGGCGTGATTGTGGCGACGGTGATGGTAGGTTTCAGCGCCATGCCGAACGGTCGCCATCGTGCGGAGATCAGTAAGCTGCTGGTGCATCCGCGTGCCAGACGTCAGGGCATTGCGCGCCGCCTGATGCAGCAGGCCGAACAGCTGGCGGCAGAGCAGGGCAAAACTTTGCTGGTGCTGGACACGCGCAGCGGCGACGTGGCGACGGATTTGTATTTGTCGATGGATTGGCAGATTGCGGGGTCGATTCCAATGTATGCCGAGTCAACTGAAGGTGTGCTGGATGCGACCACGGTGATGTTTAAGCTGCTGCGTTGACCAGGTCGGCATAAATGCCGCCCCTACGGTAGGGTCGCCATTCATGGCGACCTTTTTAATACTGCGCACCACTTCAGTGCGCCGCCTCTCCTTCTGCAACGCCCAGCGCCTGCATAAACAGCCGGATAATCGGGTTTATTTTGCGGCCCTTCTTCATCATCAAACAAAACGGGTTTTCACGGCGAGTCGAATCATCACCCAACTCACACAGCTGCCCACGCGCAATAAACGCGGCGGCATAATGATCCGGTAAATAACCAATAAAATGGCCGGTTAAAATCAACATGGCGACAGATTCAACCTGAACCGCCTGCGCACCGCTGTCCTGCAACGGAATGATGCGACGATCGTCGCGTGGTGTCACATATAAATGATTAATGATTTTCTGCTCACGTAATATTTCCAGCGAGATATTTTTATCACACGAGCCGGAATATAAAGGA
>NZ_DAMBSA010000390.1:1597-4351 GCF_032054795.1 Pantoea sp. CTOTU49201 | reverse complement strand
TCGCTATTGAAGGTGACGATTTGCCCCTGCGTAATCAGCTGCGCCACGCCGCGTCCCGCCACCATCAATATCAAGGTGGCGACAAACGGCTGAATTTTTAGTAGCGCCACCAAAATGCCATTCCATAAACCGCAGGCCAGGCCGGTACCGAGCGTCACCAGAATGATGAACGGCAAACTGTGCCCCGCCACCGTCAAGGTCGCCGCCGTCGCGCCCGCAATCGCCATCACCGCGCCCACCGACAGATCGATGCCGCCGGTGGCAATCACCAGCGTCATGCCGATCGCCAGCAGCGCCACCGGCGCGGCGCGATTGAGAATATCAATCGGGCTACCGAACAAACGGCCATCCTGAATGTGAATGGCAAAAAAGTTATTCGCCACCAGGCTATCCACCAGCAGCACCAGAATCAGCGCCACAATCTGCGGCATGCCAGGCGGCAGCTTCGGCTTACGCCGTTCGGGTTTGTCATGTGTCATAGGGGATTCAAGCATGTTGTGCTCCTCCATCGGCGATGGCGTTGACGATCGCGGCCACCGACAGCTGCTCCAGCGGGATTTCAGCCACCTGCTTCAAATCGCGCATGATCAATACGCGATCGGCATAGCCCACCAGTTCTTCGAGTTCAGAGGAGATAACCAGCAGCGCCAATCCGTCGGCGCACAGGGTTTCAATTAAGCGAATGATCTCGGCGTGCGCGCCCACATCAATGCCGCGCGTTGGCTCGTCGAGGATCAGGAATTGCGGTTTGGTCACCAGCCAGCGCGACAGCAGCACCTTCTGCTGGTTGCCGCCGGACAACAGCTCAACCGGCTGATCGGCATGCGGCGTGCGAATGCCAAGACTCTTAATAAAGCGCTCGGCGATCTCCTGCTGCTCACGACGCTTAATCGGTCGCAGCCAGCCGCGCTGTGCCTGCAATGCCAGAATGATATTTTCGCGTACCGATGCGCCACCAATGATGCCGTCGGTTTTACGATCTTCCGGGCAGAAACCCATACCAAGGCGCGAGGCCTTCGCGGGTGTGCGAATGTTTTGCACTTTACCCTTGATGGTCGCGGTACCGCGATCGGCGCGGCGAATGCCAAACAGCACTTCGGCGGTTTCGGTACGGCCTGAACCGAGCAATCCGGCCAGGCCCACCACTTCGCCCGGACGCACCTGCAGGTTGAACGGTTCAATGGTGCCCTTCTTGCCGTAATCTTCAAACAACACCACCGGCTGATTGCTGCGCAGCGTGCTGCCCTGACGCTGCAAAGCGGTTTCCAGCAGCTCGCGCCCCAGCATCAGCTTAATCAGTTCAATCTGCGGCAGCGTGGCGGTATCGCGCGTGGCAATAAACTGGCCGTTTCGCAGCACGGTGATGCGATCGGTAATGCGGTAAACCTGGTCGAGAAAATGGGTAACAAAAATCAGGCTCATCCCTTTGGCTTTCAGCTGCGCCATCAGGGTAAACAGCATTTCGACTTCGTTGGCATCGAGGCTGGCAGTCGGTTCATCGAGGATCAGCACCTGCGCGGAGAGATCAACCGCGCGGCAAATCGCAATGATCTGCTGCATCGCCACCGAGTAATGGCCCAGCGGACGCGTTACGTCGAGCACGAAGCCGTAATTGCGCATCAGCGCATCGGCATCGCGCACCATGCGCTTGCGATCGATCATGCCAAAGCGGCGCGGCTCGCGACCAATGTACAGATTATCCGCCACCGACATATTCGGCAGCAGATTCACTTCCTGATAAACGGTGCCAATGCCCATCTCCTGCGCATCAGCGGTATTGTGCGGCGTAATCGCCTTGCCATTCAGGGTGACCGTGCCGGCATCGCGGGTGTAAACGCCGGTCAGGACTTTAATCAGCGTAGATTTGCCCGCGCCGTTTTCGCCCAGCAGCGCCATGATCTCGCCCTTGCGGATGCTGAACGAAACATTATCCAGCGCCTTCACGCCGGGAAAGCCTTTGCTGACGCCGCTGATGGTCAGCAGTGCGGTTTGATCGGAGGTGCTCATCGGGTTCTACCTCGCCTTACGTCATCAAAAACCGCCCCGAAGGGCGGTTGCGGGGATCAGTAACCCATGCCTTTTTTGGTATCGAGCTGTGCCTGCGCGGAGTCCGGCAGATACAGTTTCGATTCAGTTTTGATGATTTTCGGCGGCATCGTGCCGTCTTTCTTGAATTTCTCCAGCGCGTCGAATGCCGGACCGGCCATGTTTGGCGTCAGCTCCACGTTGGCATTGGCTTCACCGGCCAGCATCGCTTTGTAGATATCGGGCACGCCGTCAATCGAACCGGTCAGGATATCTTTACCCGGCTTGAGACCGGCTTCTTTAATCGCCTGAATGGCACCGATCGCCATATCATCGTTATGCGCGTAAACCATGCAGATGTTCTTGCCGTTGTTTTCCGCCTTGATGAAACTCTCCATCACCTCTTTACCTTTGCTGCGGGTAAAGTCACCGGACTGCGAGCGAATCACTTTGATGTTGTCGTGTCCCGCGATGGCTTCGGCGAAGCCTTTCTTACGGTCAATTGCCACGCTGGCACCAACGGTACCTTGCAACTCGACGACGTTACATTTTTTGTCCGCTACGGTTTTCACCAGCCAGTCACCAATCAACTTGCCTTCCAGCACGTTGTCAGCGGTGACCACCGCCATATACAGCGATTTGTCTTTCACCACGATGGCGCGATCGAGTAAGAACACCGGAATCTTGGCGTCTTTGGCTTCTTCCAGCACCGGCTCCCATCCCGTTTGC
>NZ_DAMBSA010000390.1:0-1587 GCF_032054795.1 Pantoea sp. CTOTU49201 | reverse complement strand
GCACCACTGGCGCAATGAAGATGGCATCAACGCCCTGCGCAATGAACGAGCGCACCGCTTTGATTTGGTTCTCTTGTTTCTGTTGACCATCGGCGATTTTCAGTGTGATGCCGCGCTTTTGCGCTTCACTTTTTGCCACATTGGTTTCTGCTGAACGCCAGCCAGATTCCGAGCCAACCTGTGAGAAGCCCACCGTCATATCAGCAGCCAACACCGACGTACTCAGTGCCGAGCTCACCATGGCGGTCAAGAGTAAACGTTTCCACATAATTTCAATCCTCTGAAGGGAGTGTGTTGTAGGGGTACAAAACGCGAATTAAGCCTGGCTGAAAAGCGCGTAAACAAGCGCGACTTACTTCACAAATCAGAGTGAATTAAAGGAGTTACGCGAACGTGCAAGGCTTTAAGGAGAGTGCCGTTATGGACAAAATGCCTGCTAATTATTGCGCAGGTGGTTAAATAAATGTAATAAACAGAATCGGTTATGTTTCTCACTACTGAAAACGATTACAGCGGGTACGTAAAGAATGGTTATTCTCTGTCCGGACAATCAATTATTGGTTTTGTGACTGCTCGCACAGATTGTGAGTGCTGGTTTCATGGCGTGTGCATAAATTTGCCGACCAGTCGCGAATAATTAGCGGATTCGTCAGCAGCACGATCGGAAATAACTATTATAGAGACGGATAAATAATGGCTAACCAGTATGGATTAATTAGTGTGAGATTTTCTCACATACCCGCTAATTACCGGCCTGAATTTGCCTTAAATCGCTTTTCAAATACGCGTTTAAAACCTTTAAAAGGCAAAAAAGTGTCGTTTCATGAGCGAATTAGCGCATGTTGTCTGAATTTTGTATTTTTTTACAAGTCGCGTATGGACTCTCGCTGCGTGCTCCCTATACTTGGGCACTTCCGAGTACTTTATATTTAAATGGCAATCATGACTGCGTTAGATTACCTGCTGAAATTCCGCAAAGTGAATAATCTCGATAGTCTGGAAAAACTCTACGACCATCTTAATTATTCGCTGACTGATGATAGTGAGATCATCAATATGTATCGCGCTGCCGACCATCGACGTGCTGAACTGGTCTCTGGCGGACGTCTGTTCGACATGGGCCGCGTGCCTAAAACCGTTTGGCGTTACGTGATCTAATTGATTTATCCCCTCTTTATCTGCGCTCTTGCGTTGTCCAGGTCGGGCGTGCCCCGTTTGGACATGATACGCTCTGCATCGCCCTCTTTTCTGCAAACAGGATCTTCCCGATGACCGAACAGGTGTTCCCGCCGCGTATCGCTGGCTGGTTATTGCTGCCGCTGGCGTGGCTGATCATGACCATGCTGACCAGTGCGCTGGTGGTGGCGATGTATCTGAGCCCGCTGTTCAATCCCGAATTGCGCACTACGCTGTTTTCACACGGCGGCATATTGCTCACGCAATGGTCAATTTCACTGCTGACCGCCGCAGTGGTTTGGCTTTATAGCATGTGGGTGTGCTGGATTTTCTGTAAACGTTCGCGTCGCTTACCGCGCCACTACATTCTGTGGCTGTTGATGACGATTTTGCTGGCGTTAAAAACCTTTG
>NZ_DAMBSA010000389.1:0-4364 GCF_032054795.1 Pantoea sp. CTOTU49201 | reverse complement strand
CAAAACGGCGTAATTCACCGATACGCGCGGGCAGCACTTTGCCAAATTTACTGCTGTCCGCCACCAGCACGCGCTGACGTGCGCGCAGCATCGCGTGGTGCTTCATTGCCAGCTCGTTGATGTTGTAGCAGGTTGCGCCCTGTTCCTGATCGATACCCGCCGCTGAAATAAACGCCAGCGTTGGGCAGAGATCGTCGAGGATCGAATGCGCGCCAATCGGCGTGAATAGCGCGTTGTCGGCGTGGAACTCGCCGCCGCTGAGGATCACATTGCAGGCCGGTTTCTCTTTCAGCGCCAGGAAAGTGTTCATCGCGCAACAGATGGCGGTGAACGGCAAGGTGTCAGGAATCGCATCCACGATGTACGGCAGCGTGGTGCCGCAATCAAAAAATACCGTGTCATTTTCACTGATCAGATCCGCAGCAGCCTGCGCCAGGCGCTGCTTGCGTGCGGCGTTTTGACCGTGCTGATCGGAGATGAAGTAGTGTCCGGCGTGGCTTTTCGGATCGCTGACGATATAGCCGCCCAGCAGCACCACGGTTGAAGCCGGTTCGGTGAGATCGCGGCGGATAGTCATTTCCGACACGCCCAGCAGCTGCGCTGCGTCTTTCAGATGCAGTTTATCGGTGCGTTTCAGCGCCTGAGCCAACTTGTGAATACGTTCGTCGCGCCGGGTTTCCATGATCATCTCTGCGTAATTAATCCTGAAGTCGAAGTAGCCTGGTCAAAAATCACGATAAATCTCACATATTTTAATGATTTGCGACGTATTCAGCAGGCCAGTTTTCAATCTTACCTGTAATGAGATCGGCCCGCAAACCTCACGCAGTGCCGCCAATATGTTGCCCTCTAGCCAGTTCGCTCGCCGCCAGGTTGTCTTCCCAATGTTGTTGCATTGTTAGAATAATAACATTCATTTCTACGAATGAATGGCTGTTTATCGGCTTTTTGTCATGATGTTGAGGTGTGAAATTTATCACATAATTAACTTTATTAACCTGATATTGTGATTTTAATAACATTATAAAGCTAAAAATTTACCGGGAGAAAACAATGGATATTGCGGTTATTGGGTCAAATATGGTGGACCTCATTACCTATACAAATCAGTTGCCTAAAGCGGGCGAAACGCTGGAAGCACCTGATTTTGCTATCGGCTGTGGCGGTAAAGGTGCTAATCAGGCCGTGGCAGCCGCGAAGATGGGCGCCAGCGTGATGATGGTGAGTAAAGTCGGCGACGATCTGTTTGCGCCGAATACCGTGGCCAATCTGCAACAGCAGGGCGTTGATACCCGTTTTGTCACCACCGCGGCAGGCACCTCCAGCGGTGTGGCACCGATCTTCGTTGACGATCAGTCGCAGAACCGCATTCTGATTATCAAAGGTGCCAACCAGCAGCTGAAACCGGCGGATATTGATGTCGCAGCCGAGGCGCTGAAAAGCTGCCAGCTGATCATCCTGCAACTGGAGATCCCGCTGGAAACCGTTTACTACGCCATTGATTTTGCCCGTCAGCACCACATCAAAGTGATCCTCAATCCGGCACCGGCGGTAGCGGATCTCAATATCGAATACGCCTGCAAATGCGACTTTTTCATGCCGAATGAAACCGAGCTGGAGATCCTCACCGGCATGCCGGTCACCACCGATGAAGAGGTGAAGCTGGCGGGGCAGTCATTGCTTAAACGTGGGCTGAAAAACCTGATCATCACGCTGGGTGGACGCGGTTCGCTGTGGATGTCCGGCGACGATGTGCATCAGGTTGCACCGACTGCGGTAAAAGCGGTGGACACCAGCGGCGCGGGCGATGCCTTTATCGGTTGCTTCGCCCACGAGTTAGTGAAAAGCGGCGATATCCCGGCCGCGATGGCGCAAGCCTCGGCTTATGCCGCCTGCAGCGTGACCGGTCGCGGCACGCAGCGCTCCTATCCCGACGCGGAAACCTTCCAGCGTTTTCTCAACGTTCACTGAGGTCGAGTTATGCAACCGAACATTGTTCAGCAATCTGATGGCTATCTGAATAAAACGCCGCTGTTCCAGTTCATTTTGCTCTCGTGCCTGTTCCCGTTGTGGGGCTGTGCGGCGAGTCTGAACGACATCCTGATCACCCAGTTCAAAAGCGTGTTCGCGTTAAGCGATTTCGCCAGCGCGCTGGTGCAGAGTGCCTTCTACGGTGGCTACTTCCTGATCGCCATTCCGGCCTCTTTGGTGATCCGTAAAGCCACCTACAAACTGGCGATTTTGCTGGGACTGGCGCTGTATATCGTGGGCTGCGTGCTGTTCTATCCCGCTTCGCACATGGCGACCTACACCATGTTCCTGGCAGCGATTTTTGCCATTGCCATCGGTTTGAGCTTCCTCGAAACCGCCGCCAACACCTACAGCTCGATGATTGGTCATCGCGATCACGCCACGCTGCGCCTGAATATCAGCCAGACGTTCTATCCAGTCGGTGCGCTGATGGGCATCGTGCTGGGCAAATATCTGGTGTTCCAGGAGGGCGATAGTCTGGAAAGTCAGCTGGCGGGCATGAACGCTGAACAGGCGCATGCGTTCCGTCTCACCATGCTGGAGCACACGCTGGAACCGTACAAATATCTGGTGATGGTCTTGGTGGTGGTGATGCTGCTGTTCCTGTTCACCCGCTATCCGCGCTGCAAGCCGGAAAGCAGTGAAAAATCCCTGCCGTCGCTTGGTGAGACCTTCCGCTATCTGGCGGCGAATCGTCACTTCAAACGCGGTATCGTGGCGCAGTTCCTGTATGTCGGCATGCAGGTGGCGGTGTGGTCGTTCACCATTCGTCTGGCGCTGACGCTTGGCGCGATCAACGAGCGTCATGCCTCTAACTTTATGATTTATAGCTTTATCGGCTTCTTTATCGGTAAATTTATCGCCAACTTCCTGATGACGCGCTTCCGTGCGGAAAAAGTGCTGATCGCCTACTCGTTGCTGGGGGTTCTCGCGCTGGCGTATGTGATGTTTGTGCCGAACTTTACCGCTGTCTATGCCGCGATCTTTGTCAGCGCGCTGTTTGGTCCATGCTGGGCGACGATCTACGCCGGTACACTGGCGACTGTCGATAACAAATACACCGAAGTGGCGGGCGCGTTTATCGTGATGTCGATTGTCGGTGCCGCCTTTATTCCCGCGATTCAGGGTTTCGTCTCCGATCATCTGGGATCGATGCAGCTGGCGTTCGGCGTTTCGCTGCTGTGCTTCGCCTGGGTCGGTTACTTCTTCTGGGGCGAGCTGCGCCATAAAAAGCAGGCGGAAGCGGCCGGTCGTTTAGTCGAGGAGATGCCATGAAAACCCGTTTACCGTTACGTCGTGAGCAGTTTCACGAAACGCCCGCCACGCTGCTGCGCAACGAGACGTTCCACGTCGAGCTGTTTCGCTATCCAGCCGGCGTGGAAGCGGTGCGCATCAGCAACCCACGCGGCACGGTAATCGTGCTGCCGTTTTACGGCCAGATGGTGTGGGATGCCAACTTTGACGGCCACTCGCTGACCATGGGCCACAGCTTTAAGCAGCCGCTGCCCGGCAGTTCGATCATTGATACCTACGGCTGTTTTGCTTTCCACTCCGGGCTGCTGGCCAACGGTTGCCCGGCAGAGGACGACGATCATCCGCTGCACGGCGAAATGGCCTGCGCGCGCATGGACAGTGCATGGATGGTGCTGGAGGAGGATCGCGTGTCGCTGGAGGGCGAAACCGAGTATGTGAAGGGCTTCGGCCATCACTATCTTGCCGCACCGGCGGTGCGCCTTGAGGCCAATGCAGCGCGCCTGCACATTGAGATGAACGTCACCAACCTGGCGGGTGCGCCGATGCCGCTGCAGTATATGTGTCATCTGAACAGCGCCTGGCTGGATCAAGGCCGTTTCCAGCAGTCGATCCCGACCGATGCGTTCCAGCTACGCAGCTCGATCCCGGCGCACGTCAAGCCCACGCCGCAGTGGCGCGCGTATACCGATCGGCTGGCGCGCGATCCGCAGGCGTTTCAGCAGTTGGATCAGCCGGAGATGTGCGACCCGGAGATCGTGTTCTTTGCCGATGATCTTCAGCAGTACGGCGATGAGATGCAATTCGAACTGCACTCACCGCAGGGTTTTGCCCTGATGACGCGCTTCTCCAGCCAGCAATTTCCGCACGCCACGCGCTGGATGCTGCATAACCGCGATCAGCAGGTCGCCGCCTATGTGCTGCCGTCAACCTGCCGCCCGGAAGGTTTCAAAGCAGCGCAGCGCGCCGGCACGCTGATTGAGTTGGCACCTGGCGAACAGCGTCACTTTAGCGTTGAAACTGGTATTTTGTAGGGGCGCCATTTATGGCGACCTGGTTTCCAGGTGCGCATGAATGCGCAC
>NZ_DAMBSA010000388.1:0-4374 GCF_032054795.1 Pantoea sp. CTOTU49201 | reverse complement strand
GATCCGGCCAAACCCGAGCGCCCTTTCTCCCGTCGTCAGCTGGTTGAGTGTCTGAATACCGGTGCCGAGCGGTTTGGCTGGTCAGGTCGCAACGCCAAACCGGGGATGGTTAAGGATGGACGCTGGTTGGTCGGTATGGGCGTTGCGGCGGGCTTTCGTAACAACATGGTGACGCCTTCTGGCGCACGCGTGCATCTGGACAGCAAAGGTATCATCACCGTTGAAACCGATATGACCGACATCGGCACCGGCAGCTACACCATCCTCGCGCAAACCGCTGCAGAGATGATGGGCGTGCCGATTGAGCGTGTGGTGGTTAGATTAGGCGATTCAGACTTCCCGGTTTCTGCCGGTTCCGGCGGCCAATGGGGCGCGAACACCTCAACTTCCGGCGTTTACGCCGCCTGCGTGAAACTTCGTGAAGCGGTAGCCAGCAAACTGGGCTTTGACGCGCAACGCGCAACTTTCAGCGAGGGTCAGGTACATGACGGCAACCAGAGCACGCCGCTCGCCCAGGCCGCCGCCGAAGCCACCCTCACCTTGGAAGACACCATCGAGTTTGGCGATCTTGATGAGCAATATCAGCAATCAACTTTCGCCGGACACTTCATCGAAGTCGGCGTGGACGTTGCCACCGGTGAAGTGCGCGTACGGCGCATGCTGGCGGTTTGTGCCGCCGGACGCATTCTCAATCCTAAAACTGCACGTAGCCAAGTGATTGGCGCTATGACGATGGGCCTTGGCGGCGCGTTGATGGAGGAACTGTTCGTCGATGAGCGCCTCGGGTATTTCGTCAACCACGATATGGCGGGCTACGAAGTGCCTGTTCATGCAGATATTCCGCAGCAGGAGGTGATTTTCCTCGATGACACAGATCCTATCTCTTCACCGATGAAAGCAAAAGGCGTCGGTGAACTGGGCTTGTGCGGCGTCAGCGCGGCAATCGTCAATGCCATTTACAACGCCACCGGCGTGCGCGTGCGTGACTATCCGGTGACGCTGGATAAGTTACTCAAAGGCTTGCCCGCCCTTGTCTAACGCTGAGGAGAAGCGCAGTGCAGCAGCTACTGATTGATGAAGATCTGCAACCGCAGATCAAGCCGCAGCAGGCTTTGCAGACTGATGACAGCGAAACTATTTTGCGCTTCGCATTAGAAGCAATGGAGGAGGATTTCGCTGCCGTGTTGATCACGCTGGTAGAAATCCGCGGCGGCGCGGCGCGCGCATTGGGTGCGCAAATGGTGGTGCGGGAAGATGGCCGCTATTGCGGCTATGTCTCCGGCGGCTGTGTGGAAGCGGCGGCGGCTTACGAAGCGTTGCAGGTTATTGCCAGCGGAAAAGATCGCGTTGTGCGCTATGGCGAAGGATCGCCTTATCTGGACATTGTGCTGCCCTGTGGCGGCGGGATTGCGCTGGCTTTCCATCGGTTACGTGATGCGCAGCCGTTGAAAAACGTGCTGGATCTGCTGGCAAATCGACAACCCGCTGTGTTGCGCTATTTGCCGAAGTTTCAGCGGCTGGCTAGCGTGGATTGTGCTGAAACAACAGGCTGGCAGGATGATGCCTTTGTTATCGGCTATCTGCCAAAAACGCGTGTCGCGGTATATGGACGTTCAGTTGAAGCGCTAGCGACCGTATCAATTGCGCAGGTCGCCGGTTACGAGGTGCTCTCTGGCGAGGATGTGCAGGCGCAGGCTATCGATCCCTTCACGGCAGTGATTTTGCTGTATCACGATCTGGATCGGGAACTGCCGGTGCTGCTGGCGGCGCTACGTTCTGCGCCCTTCTATATCGGTGCATTAGGCAGCCAACGCACGCATGCAACGCGCGTTGAGAAACTGCTGTCGCTGGGATTTAGTGAAGATGAGATTGCCCGCATCAAAGCGCCGATTGGCATCTTTGCGCAGGCGAGAGATGCACACACGCTGGCATTATCAATTGTTGCGGATGTCGCGGCGGCCCGGCTCAACGTGATTTAGCTACCACATCAATATCACGATGCACATCGGCATCCGCTTCAAGGGTAACCAGTAAGCGCGGATCCAGCAGCGCTCTGGCGCCTTCATCGCCGTTCAAATTGCGTAACGCCTCAGCGTAGCGCCGATCAAACCCGACCGGATGGCCGGGTTTTCCTTGATGAGTTAGACGTGCCTGCGCCGCATCCTGTTCCAGCGCCTCATTAACTCGCCGATAATGCGCCGCCGTTAGCCACGGCATATCCCCCAGCGTAATGATCCATCCATTCCAGCGATCGGTCATCGCTACGCCCGCCGCAATGGATTCACCGCTGCCGCCACTTTCACACAGCACAAGCTGCACGCCCGCACGATCAGCATGCTCTCGCACCGCCAGATAATCTGGGCGCGTCACCAGCGCTACCGGCATCAAGCTCAGCTTCGCCTGTTCGATGACGGTTTCAATCACCGACTTCGCCTCATCGCCCATGCTGGCAAGCAATTTATTACCGCTGCCGCCGCTGGCGATATAGCGCGAACCTTGACCTGCCGCGAGGATGAGAATGCCTGCTGATGATGTGATCATTTTTGTTAGAACCTTTGTGGCATAAAGATATTTTTGCTTACAGTTTAATACGTTAAGTTCACCGAGGATAACTACAATCAGCCTGTCGATAATAAATAAGGAAGTAAACCAATGCGTAAATTTTCTCTGATTGTATTGACTGCGGGCGTGTTGCTGTCGGTCACTTCTCAGGTTGAAGCCAAGGGCTGTATTAAAGGTGCGGTAGTGGGCGGCGTTGCGGGCCACATGGCGCATCACGGCGTGGCTGGCGCGGCGGCCGGTTGTGCCGTTGGTCATCATATGGCGAATAAAAAGCAGAAAGAAGAAGACAGCAAACAGCAGCAGTCTAAGTAATAGCCTGAGCTGCCTGCGTTAGCAGGCAGCTCCCAACCGTTACAACCGCTTTTGCGATCACCGATTGATGGTTGCCTGCATCTGCGCCGTGTAACGGTCGCCGGTCACCGGCATTTTTGCCAGTAATGTTTCAATCTCTGTAATATCCGCCGCACTTAGCGTTACAGCCGCGCCGTCAATATTTTCATCTAAGCGATGTGTTTTGGTGGTACCGGGAATCGGGACAATCCACGGCTTCTGCGATAGCAACCAGGCGAGTGCAATCTGACCGGATGTAACCTGCTTACGGGCTGCAATTTCACCAATCAGCGAGACCAGACGCAAGTTAGCTTCACGCGCGTCACCAATAAAACGCGGCAATACGATGCGCACATCCCCCTCAACGAATTGGGTATTGCTATCGATTTTCCCCGTCAGCCAGCCTTTACCCAGCGGACTAAAGGGCACGAAGCCGATGCCTAATTCTTCCAGCACTGGCAGAATTTGCTCTTCAGGCTCACGAGTAAACAGAGAATATTCACTTTGCAGAGCGGTAACAGGTAATACCGCATTGGCGCGACGAATCATTTCAACACCGGCTTCAGACATGCCGAAATGCTTTACCTTCCCTTCTTTAATTAAATCGCTTACCGCACCCGCGACATCTTCAATCTGAACGTTTGGATCGACGCGGTGTTGGTAGAAGAGGTCGATGCAGTCGATATTCATGCGTTTTAGCGATTGCTCTGCCACATGGCGAATGCGCGCGGGGCTGCTATCTAATCCTGCCGCTGGCGTACCGTCTTTAAAGCCAAATTTCGTGGCAATAACTACGTCGTTGCGTATGGGTGCTAACGCCTTGCCAACTAACATTTCATTGGCTTCGCCGTAGGCTTCTGCAGAGTCGAAGAAGGTTACGCCTTGAGCATAAGCATGGCGAATTAACGCCACCGCATCAGCTTCATCCATTGCCGGGCCATAACCAAAGGTCATTCCCATGCAACCAAATCCCAAAGCAGAGACTTCCAGACCGCCAGTTCCTAATTTACGTTTCTGCATTTGTACTCCTAAGCGCTGAAAACCAGTAGCGATGAGTATAGAAAGCGCATGGGTATGCCGGTAGAGAGGTTTTAACCATTGCCCTTATGATCTTAATTCATCAATGGGGCAACGCGCAGCACCGGCTACGCGTCAATATCCTTTTATTACTTATTTAATATCTGCCAACGTTTATACACGTCTAATGCCTGCGGCCGGGGATCATATTTCATCGGCAAGCGGCGTTGTTCAATCGGTTTACTGTATTCGTCGTAAAAGGTGTCCAGTTCAAAATATTTACGGTCGTCACGGTAATATGTCGAATACTCTTCGCGTTTGGTGATGTATATCACTTGTTTCGGGCTGCAATAATAGAGTGCACCCAGACACATTGGACAAGGGCTGGCAAGAATGTAAATGTCGCAGTCGGTGAGGTTTTCGCTGCCTGATTCACGGCAGGCTTCGCGGATGGCCAGTATTTCA
>NZ_DAMBSA010000387.1:0-4401 GCF_032054795.1 Pantoea sp. CTOTU49201 | reverse complement strand
AAAAAACAAAAACCAGACTGGCAACAGTCTGGTTTTTTATCAACGTAATAAATATTTACACTTATTGACGTTCGGCGCAGTGATTACTCTTTGTGGCTGACACGTTCAGCAGGCGCTTCTTCAGCGCTGCTTTTGGATGCGCCGGATTCATCATCTTTCATGGCTTTCTTGAAGCCTTTGATTGCGGAACCCAGATCGCCACCCAGTGAACGTAACTTGTTGGTGCCAAAAAGCAGTACGATGAGCGCACCGATGATCAGCAGTTTGGCAATACTGATACCTTCCATAATTTACCTTTCAACCAATGTGAAAAACGGACCTGACTATTAACGCGCAGTTTATAAACGGCCTCAACTGCAATCTGTAACAGAGTGAGACCGCCCGCCTAAATAAAGCGGCTGAGAAACGCCTGCGTACGCGGATGTTGCGGATTACCAATCACCTGCTCCGGACTGCCCTGCTCCACCACCACGCCACCATCCATAAACACCACGCGATCGGCCGCCTCACGCGCGAAACCAATTTCATGGGTCACCACAATCATGGTCAGACCTTGATCGGCTAGCGTGCGCATGGTGGCCAGCACTTCACCGACTAACTCAGGATCGAGTGCCGAAGTCGGTTCATCGAACAGCATTAGCGCCGGTTTAATCGCCAACGCACGCGCAATCGCCACACGCTGCTGCTGACCACCTGACAGATGACGCGGCCAGGCATCAGCTTTATCACTCAATCCCACGGTCGCCAGCAGTTCTCGGGCATGCTTGAGCGCGTCATGCCGCGCAAACTTATGCACGCCAATCGGCGCTTCAATGATGTTTTGCAGCACCGTCATGTGTGGATAGAGATTGAACTGCTGAAACACCATGCCGATTTTCTGACGCTGATGAGCAATTTTACGCGCCGACAGGCGATGCAAAATACCGCGCTTCAGCTCATAACCGATCTGGTCGTCACCCACCATAATCGAACCAGCATTCATGTCTTCCAGATGGTTAATGCAGCGCAAAAAGGTGGATTTACCCGATCCCGATGGCCCGAGAATCACCACCACTTCACCGGGAAACACATCGAGATCGATACCTTTCAGCACTTCATTATCGCCATAACTCTTCTGCACATTACGCGCACGCACCAGCGGCTGAACTTCACTCATACATCCTCCTTCAGACGGTGCGCGACGGCTGGCGCGGCTTCGTTAGCGGCAATACGACGTTTGTTCACTACCGTGCGGGTGGTGCCGCGTGCGTAGTAACGCTCGATGGCGGACTGACCCACGTTGAGAATCGAGGTGATAAACAGATACCAAATCACCGCGACCATCAGCATCGGGATAATTTCAAAGGTGCGGTTATACACGGCCTGCACCGAGTACAACAGATCGCCCATAGCGATCACACTCACCAGCGAGGTCGCTTTGATCATACTGATCAACTGGTTGCCGGTTGGCGGAATGATCGAACGCATCGCCTGTGGAATGATCACACGTCGCAGCGCACGGCTGCGGCTCATGCCAAACGCCTGCGTGGTTTCAACCTGACCGTTATCCACTGACAGCAAGCCGGCGCGAATGATCTCGGCCATATAGGCTGCTTCATTAAGCGCCAGTCCGGCAATCGCTGCGGTCAAAGGCGTAATTAGATCGTTAGTGTTCCAGCTGGCAAAGGTGATATCCGTCCACGGAATTGTGATCGAGATCGTGGGAAACAGCGTCGACAGGTTGTACCAAAAGATCAGCTGCACCAGCAGCGGCGTACCACGGAAAAACCAGATGTAGAGCGACGATAAGCCGCTCAGCAATTTGTTTTCCGAAAGACGCCACACGCCCAGCAACAGCCCCAGCAGCGTGCCGAGAATCATCGACACCACCGTCAAGCCGAGCGTAACCTGCAGGCCTTTCATCACCGAACCTTCGGTGAACCACTGCAGCACCACGTTCCACTCAAAATTGGGGTTGGTCGCCACCAGCCAGAGGAAGTTCGCGGCAATAACCAGCACCAAAATCCATGAGATCCAGCGCCCATAAGTGGGCGCACTGCGGGCAAAAGCCACATCGCGCTGCTGCACGTCGGCCTTATCCCTGGCTCGCGAATTGTTGGTGACCGGACTCATTTTGCTGCCCCTTGCGCCAGGTTACGTCCCGGTTGCTGCAACACGTTGCCGTCTAACTTCCACTTCTTCATGATGGCCGCGTAAGTGCCGTTACTGAACAGCTCTTTGTAAGCATCCAGCACCACGTTGCCCAGCTCAGAACCTTTCGGTACCACGGTGCCCTGGAAAATGTCGCCAAAGCCGTTTTTCTTGCCTTTTCCCGACAGCTCCAGCTGACCATTAGCCTGTTCAATAAAGTAAGTCAGCGGCGCCTGCGACGAGAAGAAGGCATCTGAACGTTTTGAGCGTACGGCTAAAATCGATGACGGCTGATCGGTAAAGGATTGCACCACCACCGCCGGTTTCCCCGCCGCGACACAGGCATCGGACTGCTTGCGAATCACCTGTTCCGCTGAACCGGCCGCCATTACCGCTATGCGTTTACCGCAGGTATCTTCCAGACCGTTAATCTTCGAGGGATTGCCTTTCTGCACGCCAAACACCACGAACTCCTGCACGAAGTCGATAAAATCGACCTTCTGCTGACGATCCGGGTAATCCCCAATCGGCCCAATCGCCATCTGGTAGCGTCCTGAATTAATGCCGGTAAGCACGCCCGATAAACCGCTTACCGTGGCATGTTCAATCTTCACACCCAGCAACTGTGCCAGCGCTTCCGTGAGATCGGCTGAGGCGCCATCCATTGAGTGCGGACCGTTAACGATCTCGTACGGAGGAAAGGAGCCGTTATTTACCGAGATCATTTTGCCGCTGCTTTTAATCTCTGCTGGCAGACGATCGTGGAGTGCCTGATCCACTTTTTGCGCAGGAATAGCGTCAGCCGCCTGAGCGAAACAGGCCGTCAGGCCCAATGAAAGCGCGATGGCGGTAGCAAGAATTTTCATCAGTCAGATTCCCCAGCGATCAAAGTGGTTTAAGTTCGGGACGAGCAAAACAACGATTCTCCAGCACCGGCAGTACGCTACGTGCGTAGGCGATGCGCTGCGGATCGAGATCGGCAAACACCAGCGCGGCTGATTCCGGCGCTTTAGCAATCGCCACGCCCAACGGATCGATCACCAGACTGTTGCCGATATTGCGTGGACCGCATTCGCCCACTGCCACCATGTAGCAGGTGTTTTCCAGCGCACGCGCGGTGGTCAGCAATTCCCAGTGCATCTCTTTCAGCGGACCTTTCACCCATGCAGCCGGCAGCACCAGCACATCGGCGCCGTCGAGCACTAAGCGACGCGCCAACTCTGGGAAACGCACGTCGTAGCAGGTCATCAACCCGACTTTCATGCCCGCTACGTCAACCAGCGGCGGAATCTCGCGTCCTGGATTCACACGCTGCGACTCCTGCATGGCGAAGGCATCGTAAAGGTGCAACTTCACGTATTCGGCGATGATTTCGCCGTTGCGAATGGCGATCAGCACGTTGAGCGCCTTCTGCCCTTCTGTCGGCACGTGCACGCTCATCATGGTGGTCAGGTTGTTGCCTTTGCTAACCGCCAGCAACTGCGTGACGAAAGGACCATCCAGCGGCTGCGCCGCCTTCAGCACCAGATCCGGATCGGCGATATCACGCGCCAGCACACCTTCCGGCAGCACCAGCAGATCCGCGCCACCCGCCAGCGCCTGGTTCATCAGTCCGATGCAGATATCGGTGTTTTCCTGCCATTCGCGGCTGACGGCAAATTGCCCCATTGCTACTTTCATCATTATTCTCCTCGCGCCGCAGCCGGGAAAATCGCTTCCGGCGTCAGCAATGTTTGGGTTAGGCCTTGCTGGAACAGCTCATTCGCAAAGTCGGCAATCATCTTTTTGTTAACCGAAAATCCGTTCTGATTCCAGTTGGCGGGTAATTCCTGCGCGGTGCGCCGCAAATCGTCCAGCAGCCACGGCGTGGTGTCGGCGTATTTCTCGCGCTTCTTCATCCACATCTGGTACGAACGATCGATGATGTCGCTCAGCGCCTGAGGCAGCCACGGATGCGCCTCGGCTAAGGCAGGCTTCAGCGCCAGTAAATGAATGCCCGGCACATAGCCGACGCGATTAAAGTAGTCGCGCTCGGCTGCGGCAAAATCCACCTGCAGCTGGCGCAGCCCCGAATCGGCGAGGAAGAAACCTTCCGGCATAAAGGGCGTAAAGACTGCATCAAGCTCGCCCGCCTTCAGCAGTTCAATCAGAGGGCGCTCGCCTGGCGCCGGTTCAATTCGGCCCGGACGACCAAAACCGGCCAGACGATCAACAATAGGATGATCTTCGGTCAAACGTCCGGCAAACCAGTACGCATCATCAATCTCCACG
>NZ_DAMBSA010000386.1:0-4411 GCF_032054795.1 Pantoea sp. CTOTU49201 | reverse complement strand
TGCACGCCGTTATCCGCACCAGTTGTTAGGCGGGCAGTGTCAGCGCGTGGCGCTGGCGCGTTCGCTGGTGACGCGTCCGCGTCTGCTGCTGCTGGATGAACCGCTGTCGGCGCTGGATGCGCGCATTCGCCGCCATCTGCGCGAGCAAATCCGCAATATTCAGCGCGAGTTGAAGCTCACCACCTTGTTTGTCACCCACGATCAGGAAGAGGCGCTGACCATGTCCGATCGCATCGTGTTGATGAACCGGGGCAAGATCGTGCAGAACGGCAACGCGGAAATGCTCTATACCCAACCGGCCGATCTGTTTGCCGCTGGCTTTATTGGCAACTACAACCTGCTGAGCGCGGAACAGGCAACGCAGCTAACCGGACAGACTTTCAGCGGCCAGGTAGCGATTCGCCCCGAGTCGATCCAGCTGTGCGCGCCGCAGGCTGGCATTCCCGCCACCATCCTCAGCCACAGCTTGCTCGGCAACGTGATTCGCTATCGGGTGCGCGCGCAAAACGTGGAACTCTCGATTGATGTACTCAACCGCAGCGTGGCAGATTTGCATCCCGCTGGCATGCAGATTGGGCTACAGTTAGAGATGTCGACGTTGCGCCAGGTTGCTTAATTTAAACGAAAAAAGGCGACACAACGCGGCGAAGGTTTTACCGGTTGTGCTCACCGTCAGGCTGGCAATCGGTGTGGTTTGAGCCTGACGGATGAGGAGCCTCTATACGTGTTAACTCTGCTTAATCTACTCTCTGCCGTTGCGCTGCTGGTGTGGGGCACACACATTGTGCGAACCGGCATCATGCGCGTTTACGGTGCCGATCTGCGTCGCGTACTCAGCCGCAGCGTCGAAAAAAAACCGATGGCGTTTCTTGCCGGCATTGGCGTCACGGCGCTGGTGCAGAGCAGTAACGCCACCACGCTGCTGGTTACCTCCTTTGTTGCACAGAATCTGGTCAGTCTGACGCCAGCGCTGGTGGTGGTGCTGGGCGCGGATGTCGGGACCGCGATCATGGCGCGTATCCTGACCTTCGATCTGTCATGGCTGTCGCCGCTGTTTATCTTCTTTGGCGTGGTGTTCTTCCTCAGCCGCAAGCAAACGCGCGTTGGGCAACTGGGCCGCGCCAGTATTGGGCTCGGACTGATTCTGCTGGCGCTGCAGCTGATTGTGGCGGCCGCCAAACCGATCACTCAGGCGGCGGGCGTTCAGGTGCTGTTCTCAACGCTGACCGGCGACGTGATGCTCGATGCGCTGATTGGCGCGGTGTTCGCCATCATCAGTTACTCCAGCCTTGCGGCGGTACTGATTACCGCCACGCTGACCGCCACCGGCGTGATCTCCTTCAAAGTGGCGCTCTGTCTGGTGATTGGTGCCAACCTCGGCAGCGGCTTGCTGGCGATGATCAACGCCAGCGGCTCCAACGCGGCGGGCAAACGCGTCGCGCTCGGTAGCTTGCTGTTTAAGCTGATTGGCAGCATCGCCATTTTGCCGTTCGTCAATGTGGTCGCCGATGTGCTGGATAAAATGCCGGTCAATGATGAAGAGCTGGTGATCTTCTTCCACGTGTTCTACAACCTGATCCGCTGCTTAGTCATGGTGCCGTTTGCCGATCCGATGGCGCGCCTGTGCCGCCGTATGATCGCCGATGATCCTGAAAACGAAACGCACCTGAAACCTAAACACCTCGACAGCAGCGCACTCGATACGCCCGCGTTAGCGCTGGCCAACGCCTCACGCGAAACGCTGCGTATCGGCGATGTGGTCGAGCAGATGATTGAGTCATTCAATAAAGTGGTACACGGCGACCTGCGCGAAGAGCGCGCGGTACGGCGGCTGGATGATGATGTTGATGTGCTCTACACCGCGATCAAACTCTATCTGGCGCGTATGCCAAAAGAGGACTTGCCGGAGGATGATTCACGCCGCTGGGCGGAGATCATTGAGATGGCGCTCAACCTGGAACAGGCAGGCGACATTATCGAACGCATGTGTGCCGACGTAGCGGATAAGTCTCTGACCGCGCGCCGCGCCTTCTCTGCGGAGGGATTAGAGGAGCTGCAAACCTTGCAGGAGCAGGTGCTGTATAACCTGCGGCTGAGTTTGTCGGTGTTTCTGTCGCACGATGTCACCAGCGCCAAACGCCTGCGCCGCTCTAAGCATCGCTTCCGCATCCTGATTCGCCGTTTCTCGCACGCGCATGTTGAGCGTTTGCATATGCAGAACGTGCAAAGCATCGAAACCAGCTCGCTGCACCTTGGCTTGCTGGGCGATATGAAGCGTTTGAATTCGCTGTTCTGCGCCGTGGCGTACACGGTTTTAGATCAGCCGGATGACGAGCGGGAAGAGGATTAAATGTCGTTTCGTAGGGTCGCCATTGATGGCGACCACACAAAATTTACGACAACAAACTAAACGCAATCATGCCAACAATCGCGCCGGTGGTTCCCAGAATGGTTTCCATCAGCGTCCATGTCTTCAGCGTTTCGGCTTCGGTGGCGCCGGTAAAGCGGCCAAACAGCCAGAAACCGGCATCATTCACGTGACTGATAATGATCGAGCCGCCGCCGATACAGATCGACAGCGCAGCCAGCTGCGCGCCGCTGTAGTGCAGCGGTTCAATCACCGGCATCACTAAACCCACTGTGGTTAAACACGCCACGGTGGCCGAACCCTGAATCACGCGAATCGCGCCAGAAAGGATGAAGCACGCCAGCGCAATCGGCATGCCCGCGCCGGTCAACGCATGTCCTAACACCGGACCGACGCCCGAATCCACCAGCACCTGCTTAAACACGCCGCCCGCACCAATCACCAACAGGATAATGCCCGCCGGTTGCAGCGCGCTGCCGCACACCTGCATCACCTTCTCTTTATCCATGCCCTGACGATACGCCAGGCCATAAATCGCCACCAGACAGGCCAGCAGAATCGCGGTGAACGGATGGCCGATAAACTCCAGCCACTCATACAGATGAGAACCCGGCGTGGTGAAGCGTGCGCCGATGGTTTTCAGGCCCACCAGCAGCAGCGGGAACAGAATCAGCGCCAGACTAAAGCCAAACGACGGCAGTTTGCCCTCTTCCACTTCCGGCTGATGATCTTCCGGCGGTGCACTAAAGCTGACGTGACGCGCGATAAAGCTGCCAAACAGCGGACCAGCAATCAGCATGCCCGGAATCGCCGCGCACAAGCCCAGCAGAATCATCCAGCCAAAATCGGCGTGCATCTGCGCAGCCAGCAGCATCGGTGCCGGTCCCGGCAGCAGGAACGCGGCAGAAGCCGCAACGCCGGCAAACAGCGGGATCACCAGCTTAACTAAATTGCCTTTAGTGCGACGCGCTACGGCGAACGCAATGCTGATCAGCAACACGACCGCCACTTCAAAGAACAGCGGCAACGCACAGATCAACCCGGCAACGCCCATCGCATAGTGCGCACGGCTTTCCCCAAAGGTTTTCAACATGCGGATGGCAATTTGATCAACGGCGCCGGTTTCATGCAGGATCTTGCCGAACATCGCGCCCAACGCCACCACAATGGCGAGAAAGCCGAGCGTTCCGCCCATGCCTTTTTCCATGGTTTCAGCGATTTTATCGAGCGGCATGCCGGAGAACAGACCGGCACCAATGGAGACTAACATCAGGGCAACAAAGGCGTGCATACGCGCTTTCATCACCAAAAACAGCAGCAGCAGGACAGAGCCTGCTGCGGTTAACACTAACGTTGCGGTACTCATGACTAACCCTTGTTGATTGCACCCTCAATGGTCGCAACCGTGGCCGCAACTACCTCATCCAGTGAATGATTGATATCAACCACCAGTACATCGGGCTCATCCGCGCCGGGTTCCTGCAGCGTGGCGAACTGCGTCACCAGCATCTGCGGTTTGAAGAAGTGACCTTTACGCGCTTTCAGGCGGGATTCGATGGTTTCGAAGTCGCCCTGCAGATAGATAAATTTCAGGTTCTCATTACCCTGACGCAGGATGTCGCGATAGGACTTTTTCAGCGCCGAACAGACGATGATGGAGATCTCCTGCGTACGCTGCATGGCAAATGCCGCATCATTCAGCGCCTGCAGCCACGGCTGGCGATCGTTGTCGTCCAGCGGATGGCCATCCGCCATTTTCATGATGTTGCTGCGCGGATGGAGGAAATCCCCATCGAGGAACGCAGTGTTTAACTGATGAGAGACCTGATTGGCGACGGCAGATTTTCCGCTGCCGGAAACGCCCATCAGGATAAAGACGTGGTGCGATGGAGATGGCGTAGTCATTGTTTTGCGCTCCGGCAGTGAATTCTGCCCAATGTTACCGATAACAAATCGAGCTGCCATTGTCAGAGCCCACTGAAAGGCTGGCAACCCTTCTCAGGCGGAAAAGCACGAAAGTGTGAACTGACTCAAATAATCGCC
>NZ_DAMBSA010000385.1:0-4415 GCF_032054795.1 Pantoea sp. CTOTU49201 | reverse complement strand
CCACGCTGTCACCAAAGACGCCACGCGTGATAGTGGAAGTGGTGGCGGGTTTCGGCGCCATGGCTGTTTTCGGCACATTGATGGTTCGGCCTGATGTCGCATTGCCGTAGTTTTTACCCGCAGCGTCAACAAATTTACCGTTTGCCGGGCTGTTCGGATTTTTTGGCGAGAACAGCGGCTGCTGGGCAAAGCCTGCGCCGCCGCTCATCATACGTCCCATCATGTAACCGGCCATCAATGGCATCCAGAAGCTCCCGCTTTGCTGCGCTTCGGCATTATTAGCGGTGGTGCCCACGCCCGCTTGTGCAGGCGTTTGCTGGCACTGATTCTCACCAAACTCAGCCACACAATCTTCGCGCGTGGCGTATTTTGGCGCGGTACGTTCAGCTTCTTTCTGTGCGTTGTTATACGCAGTGGTACATTGTGCGCTCTGGCCTGGATTGGCTTTGGCGCAATCATCTGCATTTTGATACAGCGACACCGTCTCATCACTCTGCTCGCAGCCTGCCAGCATAAACACTGCGCTAACGGCAAAGGCGACTGGCGTTAAGTGGCGTGCCTGCCAGCTTTTACGAAAAGCGGCATGGCGAATATTTTTCGTCCGTTTCATTATTTTCATCCTGTGCCCAAAGGTGCGGTAAAGGATAGGGGATGAGCGGTGGAAAATGAAGCGCGAAGCCAGATGGGGAAAGGATCTTTACGTAGCTATACGATTGAATGCGAAAGGGGCCGCATGCGGCCCCTTGGGGAATTAATTACCGAATGGATTTCCGCTGCTGCGTGCGGCAGCTGGACGGGCTTGTGCGGCGGCTGAAGGCGATGATGCTTTCGGACCGTTATCCACACGCGCGGCCTGCTGGTTATTTTCCGGCGCCACCACTTCTGGTGTCGTGGTGATCTCTTTGCCCAGCGTGCTGTTCAACAGCTGCAGATCCTGCTCGTTCAGCGTACCCAGCGCATATTTGATATTCAGCTGGTTGATCAGGTAGCTATAACGCGCATCAGAAAGCTGCTGTTTAGCGTTGAACAGCGTGGTGGTCGCATCCAGCACATCAACGATGGTACGCGTACCAACTTGATAACCCGCTTCCATCGCATCCAATGAGCTTTGTGCAGAGACAACCGCCTGCTTGTAAGCATCGATGCTGCTGATAGAGGCATTCACGTTATTGAACGAAGAACGCACCGTCTGCACCGCGCTACGATGCGCGCCTTCCAGCTGTTCACTGGCCGCGACATAGTTATACTGCGCCTGTTTCACCTGAGAGGTGACAGAACCGCCGCTGTACAGTGGCATGGTGAAGCTCAGACCAACCTGGTTAGAACCGGTGATCGAGTCGGTGCTGCCGGCGCTCTGATTGGCGCGGCTGCCGCCATATTTGCTGTTCGACATACCGGTTGACGCGGTCAAGTCCAGCGTTGGCATGTGGCCGGTTTCGGCTGAACGAATCTGCTCACGTGCCAGATCCTGGCTCAGACGCGCAGATAGCAAGGTCAAGTTGCGGCTTTCTGCTTCTTTCAGCAGGCTGGCAACGGCATCTGGACGCGCAGTTTTGAAACGATCGATATTCAGAGAAGCCAGCGACAGATAATCCATGCCGGTAATCTGACGCAGCGATTCCACCGCATTGTCGAGGTTGTTACGTGCGGTCACTTCGTTGGCCAGCACGGTGTCATACTGTGCACGGGCGTTCTGCACGTCAGTGATCGCGACCAAACCCACGTTGAAGCGCTGAGTGGTTTGATCCAATTCGCGGTAGATCGACTGTTTCTGTGCTTCGGTGTAAGAAAGCGTATCGATCGCCTTCAACACGTTGAAATACGCAGTTGCACTATTCAGAATCAGATCTTGCTGAGCAACCTGATAAGTGACGTCCTGAATACCGGCTTGTTTTTCCTGCAGCGACAGCGCACGCCATTTCGACATATCGAAAATAGTTTGAGTTAATTGCAGAGAGGCGCTGGTCGTGTTGGAATGAAGTCCGCTGCTGTCACGGTAGCCGTTGTTATAAGTATAATCTGCGCCCAAGCCTAACTGCGGCAATAAAGGACTACGCGCTTCATTGATTTTCTCAAATGCTGCGTCGCGGTTAGCGGCAGAGGAGCGCAGATCGGGGTTGCTAAGGCGCGCCTGCTGATAGACCTGCAACAGGTTTTCTGCCTGGCTGGCAAGGCTGAATCCGCCCAAGCTCAGTCCAATAAAAAGTGGGAGCAGTTTTTTCATTTGCATTCCTTTTGTTGCAGCAAAATGCACTGGTAGTGCTGCAGGTAAGCCAAAAAAATAATCGCCGATTCTACAGAGGCGGCGTCAGAGATAAGTTGGCTGAACGTGCCTTCTTCCCCTAATTTACGTAAATAATTCAAAAAGAACCACTCGGACGGAGCGGTAGACTTGGCTTTTCTTTGCTCCATCCCAATCTGCATAAGGAATCAGACGATGGCGAGTGCAAAAAAATCCCCTGTGACTTTCACAAAAAACGATGTAGAAATTATTGCACGCGAAACGCGTTACGATGGTTTTTTTTCCATCGTCAGCTACCGTTTCCGTCACCGTCGTTTTAATGGCGAAATGAGTGGTGAAGTGGTGCGCGAAGTTTTTGAGCGCGGACACGCCGCCGTGCTGCTACCCTATGATCCCTTACGCGATGAAGTGGTGCTGATCGAACAGATCCGCATTCCCGCTTTTGATTCCAGCCCAACGCCCTGGCTGCTGGAAATGGTGGCTGGCATCATCGAACCTGGCGAAACACCAGAAGATGTCGCACGACGTGAGGCGGTAGAAGAGGCTGGCCTCAAGGTTGGTCGCGTCAAACCGATAGTGAATTACTTAGCCAGCCCCGGCGGAACGTCTGAACGTTTGTCGGTACTGGTGGGCGAAGTGGATGCCAGCCTGGCAGAGGGAAATCACGGGCTGGAGGAAGAGAATGAGGATATTCTTGTACATGTGGTGAGCCGCGAACAGGCTTATCGCTGGGTGGAAGAGGGGATTATTGATAACGCGGCATCTGTCATCGCCTTGCAATGGCTGGCGTTGCACCATGAAAAACTACGAGAAGAGTGGAAGCTAAAATGAAACAGCGCTATACCCCTGACTTTCCCGAAATGATGCGCCTGTGCGAAACCAATTTCGCCCAGCTGCGTCGCCTGCTGCCGCGTAATGACGAGGCAGGCGCATCGGTGATTTATCAGGTGAATGGCGCCAGCTATCAGCTCACCATCGAGGAATCAACGCGTTACACCACGCTGGTGGAAGTGCGTCAGGTGGCGCCCGCGGTGAGTTACTGGAGCCTGCCTTCGATGTCGGTGCGGCTCTACCATGATGCGATGGTCGCTGAAGTGTGTTCCACTAAACAGATCTACCGATTTAAAGCGCGCTATGATTATCCTAATAAAAAATTGCATCAGCGCGATGAAAAACATCAGATTAACCAGTTCCTTGCGGATTGGTTGCGTTACTGCTTAGCGCATGGCGCTGTGGCAGTACCGGTTTGCTGATAGCGTAAAAAACGCAACGATGGCGTGGAGATTAAGGAAACGCTTTGGATAGCCTGCTAACTCTTCCTGCGCGAGATGGGTCTGATATCAGGATTTTACAAATCACGGATACCCATCTTTTTGCCGGAAAACATCAATCGCTGCTTGGGGTGAATACCTGGTCGAGTTTTGATGCGGTGCTGGATGCCATTGAGGCACAACAGCAGCATTATGATCTGATTATCGCCACCGGCGATCTCGCTCAGGATCACACCGTCGAAGCTTACCAACATTTTGTAGCGGGCATTAATCGTCTGCCGAAACCTTGCGTCTGGCTGCCAGGAAATCACGATTTTCAGCCAGCGATGGTGGATACGCTGGCCGACGCGGGTATTAAGTCAGACAAGCATGTTCTGCTAGGGGATCACTGGCAGCTGGTGCTGTTGGATAGCCAGGTATTTGGTGTACCGCACGGCATGTTGAGCGAATATCAGCTTGAGTGGTTGCACACCGCGCTAAGCAAGTATCCGGAACGTCACACCTTAGTGCTGCTGCATCATCATCCGCTGGCTTCCGGTTGTACCTGGTTAGATCAGCACAGCTTGCGTAATCCACATCAGCTGGAAGCAGTGCTGCAACACTTCCCGCGTGCGCGCAATCTGGTGTGCGGCCATATTCACCAGGAACTCGATCTCGACTGGCATGGGCGCCGCGTGATGGCTTCACCGTCGACCTGCGTCCAGTTCAAACCGCATTGCACCAACTTCACCATAGATACGCTGGCGCCAGGCTGGCGCTGGTTCACCTTGCAGCCCGACGGCGTGCTGCAAACCGAGGTGAACCGCCTGCAAAGCGACATGTTCCGCCCCGATCTTGATTCCGAGGGCTATTGAGTAATGGCGGCGCTGATCTATCTGCATGGCTTCAACAGTTCCCCACAA
>NZ_DAMBSA010000384.1:0-4439 GCF_032054795.1 Pantoea sp. CTOTU49201 | reverse complement strand
CACAGTATGCACATATTCCCAAAAAAACCTACTCTTACAAAGTGTCACCATCGCGTCGGTGACGCGGTTTTTCGCCGAAAATAGCGCCAAAAAACCGTTGGAAGCGGCGAGTTCTCTCGCATCAACCTTCTGAAACAAAAAAGCTGACGGCTATCAACGCAATCGCGCATGATAATCAGTAGAGTATTGCGCTCGCCAGAATATGACGGCACCAGGATCAAAAGGATAATGATGTGATTATGGCTCAACCCCATCTTTTGGCAGAAAGAATTTCTCGCCTGAGCAACGCTCTGGAAAAAGGGCTGTATGAACGCCATCATGCGATCCGCCTTTGTTTGCTGGCAGCCTTAAGTGGCGAAAGCGTGTTTCTGCTCGGGCCGCCGGGCATCGCCAAGAGTCTGATTGCCCGCCGATTAAAATACGCCTTCCAGCACGCCCGCGCTTTTGAATACCTGATGACCCGTTTTTCCACCCCTGAAGAGGTGTTTGGCCCGCTATCGATTCAGGCCCTGAAAGATGAAGGGCGTTATCAGCGTCTGACCAAAGGCTATCTGCCGGATGCCGAAATTGTTTTCCTCGACGAAATCTGGAAAGCCGGCCCGGCGATTCTGAATACCTTGCTGACTGCCATCAACGAACGCCGCTTCCGTAATGGCGACAGCGAAGAAAAAATCCCGATGCGCTTGCTGGTTACCGCTTCCAACGAACTGCCGGAAGCCGATAGCGGACTGGAAGCGCTGTATGACCGCATGTTGATTCGTCTGTGGCTGGATAACGTGCATGAGAAGCAGAACTTCCGCAGCATGCTCACCCACCAGCAGGATGAAAACGACAATCCGGTGGCGGAATCGCTGCGCATCAGCGATGAAGAGTATGAACAGTGGCAGAAAGGCATCAGCCAGGTCAGTTTGCCGGATCACGTGTTTGAACTGATCTATCAGCTACGTCAGCAGTTAGAAACGCTGCCGGACGCACCATACATTTCTGATCGTCGCTGGAAGAAAGCCATTCATCTGTTGCAGGCCAGCGCCTTTTACAGCGGTCGCGTGACCATCGCGCCCATCGACTTAGTACTGCTGAAAGATTGCCTGTGGCATGACGTGGCATCGATGAAAATGCTGGATCGCGAAATCGATACGCTGATGTCGCAACATGCGTGGCAGCAGCAAGCGCTGCTGCACAAGCTGCAGCAGATCAAAGGCCGCCGTCTGGCGCTGCAACAGCAGCAAAGCGTGGCGCAAGCGCTGACGCTGGAGAAACACAGCGGCATGTTCAGCCGCAAACCGCATTACGAATTACCCGCCGCCATCACCGATGAGCAGCTGACGCTGATGCTGCAACAGCCGTTAATGCTGCACGACATGCAGGTGACGCACATTCTGATTGGCCGTGAAGCACTGGATCAGTGGCTGCTGAAGGGCGGTGAAATTCGCGGCAAGCTGAACGGCATCGGCTTTGGTCAAACGCTGGATATGCTGGTGGATACGCATCATTGTCTGACGCTGCGCGATGTTAGCCTGCAATCCACGCGTCTGACGCTGCCGGGCGCCAGCAGCAGCAGCGAGATGCCGCAGGAGATCGCCGATGAATACGAAGCGCTGGAAACCCAGTTGCGCGCACAGCGCACGCTGTTCAGCCAGCATCAGCGCTGCCTCTTCATTAGCGATGACTGGCTGGCACGCATTGAAACCAGCCTGCAGGATGTCGCGGAACAGCTGAAACAGGCGAGAAAATGATCTCACTGGAGACGCTGAGTGCGCTGCTTTCGATTGGCGAAACCGAGTTAATCGAAGAGTTGATTATCGCGCTGCTCGCCTCGCCGCAGCTGGCGCTGTTCTTTGAGAAGTTTCCCCGCCTGAGGCAAGCCATGATGCGCGATCTGCCACGCTGGCGATCGGAGATCGCCGAGCAGATCAAAGTCACGCCGGTGCCAGAAGCGCTGGCGCAGGAGTTTCAGCTGTTTCAGCAGATGCAGCTGCTCAGCACGCAACATTTCACCCAGCAGTTACCCAACATCATGATGCAGCTGAAAAGCCTGCCGTCGCCCTTCATCGAAGAAGCCAGCAAACTGCTGCTGAATGCCGAAAGCGACCAGCTCACCAACGCGCAACACACGCTGTTCCTGCAACGCTGGCGTCTCAGCCTGACGCTGCAAACGCTAACGCTGAATGAAACCATTCTCGAAGAGCAGCGCGAACGCTTGATGGCCGAGCTGCAGCAGCGCATGGCGATCAGCGGTCAGCTGGCGCCAATCCTTACCGATAATGATGAAGCCGCCGCCGGACGCCTGTGGGATTTGAGCAAAGCGCCGCTGCAGCACGGCGATTACGAACTCATCGTGCAGTACGGCGATTTCCTCGCCCAGCAGCCGGAGCTGATGAAGCTGGCGCAGCAGTTGGGTCGCAGCCGCGAAGCCAAATCGGTGCCGTCGCAGGATGCGCCGCTTGAGGAATTTCACCAGCTGGTGCGCGAACCGGATAATGTGCCGGAAGAGGTCAGCGGCATTCATCAAAGCGATGATGTGCTGCGTCTGTTGCCACCTGAATTGGCGGCATTGAGCATCAGCGAGTTAGAGCTGGAGTTTTATCGGCGCTTAGTTGAAAAACGCTTGCTGACTTATCGTCTGCAGGGCGATGCGTGGCATGAAAAAGTCACCATGAGCCCGGTCAGCCACCAGCAGCATGAAGAGCAACCGCGCGGCCCGTTTATCGTCTGCGTTGATACGTCCGGTTCGATGGGCGGTTTCAACGAACGCTGCGCCAAAGCCTTTTGCCTGGCGCTGCTGAAAGTGGCGCTGGCGGATAAGCGCCGCTGCTACATCATGCTGTTCGCTCATGAAGTGATCGGCTATGAACTCACCGCCGACAATGGCATTGAGCAGGCAATCCGTTTCCTCAGCCAGCGTTTTCGCGGCGGCACCGATCTCGCTGCCTGCCTTGCGGCGGTGGTGAAACGCATGGAAGGCAGCGCCTGGCAGGAAGCGGATGCGGTGATCGTCTCTGACTTTATTGCCCAACGTTTGCCGGACGACATCGTCAGCACCATTAAGCAGCGTCAGCGCCAACATCAACAGCGTTTCCATGCGGTGGCGATGTCCCTGCATGGCAAACCCGGCATCCTGCGTATCTTCGATCACATCTGGCGCTTCGATACCGGCCTGAAAAGCCGTCTGCTGCGCCGCTGGCAGCGCTAATTCATCTGACGGAAATGCTAATTTGCTATATTGATAAGTTCGAGCACTGAGCAAACTGGAGCACCTTGTGACAACCGCCCAACTTCCCGCACCGACCCGCACGCTAAAACTTTCCGGCCAAAACTCCGAACAAAAACGGGCCGAGCTGCTGGCGTACTTCACCCAAACCTGGGAACTGTATGAAAGCCTGTTTGATTGCCTGGCGGACGAGCGCGCCTGGTTTAATAAAGCCATTTCGCTGCGCCATCCGCTGATCTTCTATTTTGGCCACACCGCGACCTTCTACATTAATAAGCTGATGGCAGGCCGCTATCTTGATCAACGCGTTGACGATCGCATCGAAGCGATGATGGCGATCGGCGTGGATGAGATGAGTTGGGACGATCTCAACGACAGCCATTACGATTGGCCGAGCATCGCAGAGGTGCGCGACTATCGTGGCAAAGTGAAAAGCCTGGTGAGTGAGTTTATTCGCACCCTGCCGCTGGAACTGCCAATCGGCTGGGACAGCCCGGCGTGGGTGGTGTTGATGGGCATTGAGCACGAGCGTATTCATCTGGAAACTTCCAGTGTGCTGATGCGCCAACTGCCGATTGAATGGGTTAAGCCGCAGCCGCACTGGCCGGTTTGTCCGCAGGCGCGTCACGATCGTCAATCTGTGCCGGATAATTCCCTGATCGCGATGCCCGGCGGCCGCGTGCAGCAGGGAAAAACCGACGACACCTATGGCTGGGATAACGAATACGGCAGTCAGCAGACCGAACTTAAGCCGTTCAAGGCCAGCAAAATGCTGGTCAGCAATGCTGAGTTTTATCGCTTCATTGCAGCGGACGGTTATAACGATCGCCGCTGGTGGGATGACGAAGGTTGGGGCTGGCGTGAATTCTCCGGCGCACAGATGCCGACATTTTGGGTTGGTGATGAAAAGCTGCCCGATCAGCTAAAACTGCGCGTACTGGCCGAAGAAGTGGCGATGCCGTGGGATTGGCCAGCGGAAGTGAATCAACTGGAAGCCGCCGCGTTCTGTCGCTGGCTGGCCGAAGAGACCGGTAAATCTATTCAGCTTCCCTGCGAGGCCGAATGGGCGCAGCTGCGCGAGCAGGTTAGCGGCGATCAGCCGGATTGGCGTGAAGCGCCGGGCAATATCAATTTGGCATATTGGGCTTCCTCCAGCCCGGTCGACCGTTTTGCGCAAGGTGAGTTTTACGACATCGTCGGCAACGTTTGGCAGTGGACCACGACGCCA
>NZ_DAMBSA010000383.1:0-4450 GCF_032054795.1 Pantoea sp. CTOTU49201 | reverse complement strand
CCTCCGATCTGCACAAGAAACTGGCGATCGCGGCCTCTTCTATCTGGAAGAAAAACATCGGCGTCAACATCAAGCTGGAGAACCAGGAGTGGAAAACCTTCCTGGATACGCGTCATCAGGGCAACTTTGATGTCTCTCGTGCGGCATGGTGTGCGGATTACAACGAACCGACTTCATTCCTGAACATCATGCTGTCTGACAGCAGCAGTAACACCTCGCACTATAAGAGCGCTGACTTCGATAAAGTTATCCACGATGCGGTTAAAGCCACAGACGATAAAGCGCGCGTAGCGGATTATCAGAAAGCTGAGCAGATTCTGGATAAAGACAGCACCATCGTGCCGGTTTACTACTACGTTAATGCGCGTTTGGTAAAACCATACGTGGGCGGTTACACCGGCAACGATCCGCTGGATAAAACCGTCGATAAAAACCTGTATATCATTAAACATTAATAGCACTCAGGCTATCGATAGTGGCGGTGCTGCGGCACCGCCTTTTTACTTTGTGAAGCAACAGCCTGGTAGGTACGGCAATGTTAAAATTCATCCTGCGTCGGCTCCTTGAAGCCATCCCGACGCTGTTTATCCTCATCACCATCTCTTTCTTTATGATGCGACTGGCACCCGGCAGTCCATTTACCGGCGAACGTGTTCTCTCGCCGGAAGTGATGGCGAATATCGAAGCGAAGTACCATCTCAACGATCCGATTGGCAAACAGTACCTGAGCTATCTGGTGCAGTTGGCACATGGCGACTTTGGACCTTCGTTTAAATACAAAGATTACTCGGTCAATTATCTGGTCGGCCACGCCTTCCCGGTATCAGCCAAACTCGGTCTGGCTGCATTCTTCCTCGCCGTGGTGCTGGGCGTAACAGCGGGTGTGATTGCCGCTCTGAAGCAGAACAGTTTGTGGGATTATGCCGTGATGGGGGTCGCGATGACCGGCGTGGTGATCCCCAGCTTTGTCGTAGCACCGTTACTGGTGCTGGTATTTGCGATTACCTTACGCTGGCTGCCAGGCGGCGGCTGGAACGGCGGCCAATGGAATTACATGTTGCTGCCGATGGTGGCGCTGTCGCTGGCCTATATCGCCAGTATCGCGCGTATTACTCGTGGTTCGATGATTGAAGTAATGCACTCAAACTTCATCCGTACCGCGCGCGCCAAAGGTCTGCCATTGCGCCGTATCGTGCTGCGTCACGCGCTGAAGCCAGCCATGTTGCCGGTGCTTTCCTATATGGGACCGGCGTTTGTCGGCATCATCACCGGTTCAATGGTGATTGAATCCATCTATGGTTTGCCGGGCATCGGCCAGCTGTTCGTTAACGGTGCATTGAACCGTGACTACTCGCTGGTGATGAGCCTGACCATTCTGGTTGGCGTGCTGACCATTCTGTTTAACGCGATCGTTGATGTGCTGTACGCCGTGATCGATCCGAAAATCCGTTACTGATTGTGGAGCTCGCCCATGATGTTAAGTAAGAAAAACAGCGAAGCTCTGGATGCCTTCAGTGAAAAACTGGAAGTCGAAGGGCGCAGCCTCTGGCAGGATGCGCGTCGCCGCTTTATTCACAACCGAGCGGCTTTTATCAGCCTGCTGGTGCTGCTGGTGATCACGCTATTCGTGGTGTTCGCTCCGATGTTATCGCAATTTAAATATGATGATACCGACTGGGCGATGATGTCTGCCGCGCCGGATACCGTTTCCGGTCACTGGTTTGGCACCGATTCATCGGGTCGCGACCTGCTGGTGCGCGTTGCGATTGGTGGCCGTATCTCGCTGATGGTGGGCATCGCCTCCGCGCTGATCGCGGTGTTAGTGGGCACGTTGTATGGCTCACTGGCGGGTTATCTGGGCGGTAAAATCGACTCGGTGATGATGCGTATTCTGGAGATTCTCAACTCCTTCCCGTTCATGTTCTTCGTCATCCTGCTGGTGACCTTCTTTGGTCGCAACATTCTGCTGATCTTTGTGGCGATCGGCATGGTGTCGTGGCTGGACATGGCGCGTATCGTGCGTGGGCAGACGTTGGGCCTGAAGCGCAAAGAGTTCATCGAAGCGGCGCAGGTCGGCGGTGTCAGCACCTTCAAAATCGTATTGCGCCACATTGTGCCGAACGTGTTAGGTGTGGTGGTGGTGTATGCCTCGCTGCTGGTGCCGAGCATGATCCTGTTCGAATCCTTCCTCAGCTTCCTTGGCCTCGGTACGCAGGAACCGCTGAGCAGTTGGGGCGCGTTGCTGAGCGATGGCGCCAACTCGATGGAAGTGTCGCCGTGGTTGCTGATGTTCCCGGCCGGTTTCCTCGTGGTCACGCTGTTCTGTTTTAACTTTATCGGCGATGGCTTGCGTGATGCCCTCGACCCGAAAGATCGTTAAGGAGTTTCCCGATGACCATTCATGAATTTCAGCCAGCCATGGCTGCACGTGCGGGAAACAATAACCTGCTGCTGGATGTAAAAGACCTGCGCGTCACCTTCAGCACCCACGATGGCGATGTCACCGCTGTGAACGACCTCAACTTTTCACTGCATGCGGGTGAAACACTGGGCATTGTTGGCGAATCCGGTTCCGGAAAATCGCAAACCGCGTTTGCCTTGATGGGGTTGCTGGCAAAAAATGGGCGCATTGGCGGTTCAGCAAAATTCAACGGTGCAGAGATTCTCAATCTGCCAGAAAACAAACTGAACAAACTGCGTGCTGAGCAGATTGCGATGATCTTCCAGGACCCGATGACGTCGCTGAATCCTTATATGCGCGTCGGCGAGCAGTTAATGGAAGTGCTGAAGCTGCATAAAGGCATGAACAGCGCCCAGGCGTTTGAAGAGTCGGTACGCATGCTGGACGCGGTGAAAATGCCGGAAGCGCGTAAGCGCATGAAGATGTTCCCACATGAATTTTCTGGCGGCATGCGCCAGCGTGTGATGATTGCGATGGCGCTGCTGTGCCGGCCGAAGCTGCTGATTGCCGATGAGCCAACCACGGCGCTCGACGTCACCGTGCAGGCGCAGATCATGACGCTGCTGAATGAGCTGAAGCGCGAGTTCAATACCGCGATTGTGATGATTACCCACGATCTCGGCGTGGTAGCGGGTATCTGTGACAAAGTGCTGGTGATGTACGCCGGTCGTACTATGGAATATGGCCGTGCCCGCGATGTGTTCTATCATCCTGCACATCCGTACTCGATTGGCTTGCTGAGTGCGGTGCCACGTCTGGACGCTGAAGAGGGAGAGTCGCTGACCACTATTCCAGGCAACCCACCAAACCTGCTGCGCCTGCCGCAAGGCTGCCCGTTCCAGCCTCGCTGCGCTTACGCTATGGACATTTGCGCCAAGGCACCGCCGCTGGAGCCTTTCGCTGAAGGTCGCTTGCGTGCCTGCTTCAAGCCGGTGGAGGAGTTAGTATGAGCACCGTAGTCGAAGAGAAAAAAGTCCTGCTGGAGATTGCCGATCTTAAGGTGCATTTCGAGATTAAGGATGGCAAACAGTGGTTCTGGCAGCCACCGCATACGCTGAAAGCGGTCGACGGCGTCAGCCTGCGTTTGTACGAAGGTGAAACGCTCGGTGTCGTTGGTGAGTCAGGTTGCGGTAAATCGACGCTGGCCCGCGCCATCATCGGTCTGGTGAAAGCTACGGAAGGGCGCGTCGCCTGGTTAGGGCGCGATCTGCTAGGGCAAAGCCAGGAGCAGTGGCGTCAGGCGCGCAGCGATATCCAGATGATCTTCCAGGATCCGCTGGCATCGCTCAATCCACGTATGACCATTGGCGATATCATTGCTGAACCGCTGCGCACCTATTACCCGAAGATGCCACGCCAGGAAGTGAAGGATAAGGTCAAAAGCATGATGATGAAGGTTGGGTTGCTACCTAACCTCATCAACCGCTATCCGCATGAGTTCTCGGGCGGCCAGTGTCAGCGTATTGGCATTGCGCGTGCGCTAATCCTTGAGCCGAAGCTGATTATCTGTGATGAGCCGGTATCGGCGCTCGACGTGTCGATTCAGGCGCAGGTCGTCAATCTGTTGCAAAAGTTGCAGCGAGAAATGGGGCTATCACTGATCTTTATCGCGCACGATTTGGCGGTGGTAAAACACATCTCCGATCGTGTGCTGGTGATGTATCTCGGGCATGCAGTTGAGCTAGGAACTTACGATGCGGTGTATAACAATCCGCAGCATCCGTATACCCGCGCGCTGATGTCTGCGGTGCCAATTCCCGATCCGGATCTGGAGAAAAACAAGCAAATCCAGCTGCTGGAAGGGGAGCTGCCATCACCGATCAATCCGCCATCAGGTTGCGTATTCCGTACGCGTTGCCCGATTGCCGGACCAGAGTGCGCGAAAACCCGGCCGCTGCTGGAAGGCAGTTTCCGACATGCGGTGTCTTGTCTGAAAGTTGATCCGCTGTAAATGAAAACGCCGGGCAATCGCCCGGCGTTTTTCTTTCT
>NZ_DAMBSA010000382.1:0-4453 GCF_032054795.1 Pantoea sp. CTOTU49201 | reverse complement strand
ACGTGCGTTCTGAGGCCGACCGCATTCTGAGTCAGGATGGGCAGATCGAACGTATGCTCGGCATCTGTCAGGACATCACGCCGCTGCGCGCGCTGAATGAAGCGCTGTTCCAGGAAAAAGAGCGCATGGCGATCACCCTCGACTCCATCGGCGAAGCGGTGATCAGTACCGATGATGAAATGCGCGTTACCTTTATGAATCCGGTGGCCGAAACGCTGAGCGGCTGGCCGCAGGAAAAAGCGGCGGGCGTGCCGATTACCGAGCTACTCAACATTACGCGCGGCGCGAGTGGGCCACGCGTGGACAACCTGTTGCTGTGCCAGCTGCCTGGCGAAAAAATCTCCCCCGATCTCGATGAAGAGCTGGTGCTGCACACGCCAGACGGCACGCGCGTCGAGATTCACTACAGCATTACGCCGCTGAAAACCCTGACCGGCGCCAGCATCGGCGCGGTAATGGTTATTCAGGATGTCAGTGAATCGCGCAAGGTGATGAAGCGCCTGAGCTACAGCGCCTCACATGACATGCTGACGCGCCTACCGAATCGTCACAGCTTCGAGCAGCGTTTAAAGCAGCTGGTGAACGATGCGGCGGCCAATAATAGCCATCACGTACTGGTGTTTATCGATCTGGATAAATTCAAAGCGGTAAATGATACCGCTGGCCACGCCGCCGGTGATGCGCTGCTGCGCGAACTGGCGGAGCTGATGCCGCATCATCTGCGCAGCAGCGATATGCTGGCGCGTTTGGGCGGCGACGAGTTTGGCGTGTTGCTGCCAAATTGCGAAGTGGATCAGGTGCGTGACGTGGTGCAGCGCATTGTCACCGCCGTGAGCGAATACCGCTTTATGTGGCAGGATCAGCCTTACCACGTCGGCGCGAGTGCCGGCATCACGCAAATTGATCAACGCAACTGCATCAGCAATGTGGTGATGTCACAGGCTGATGTCGCCTGTTACAGCGCAAAACACGCGGGCCGTGGTCAGTATCACGTTTATCAGGAAGTGCAGATGTAATCTGCCACGTCTGCCCATTGCCAGCCCGCGCTGGCTGCGCTAAAGTCGCCCCCTTTTTTCCGGCATGGGGGATAAATATGTTTATCGGATTCGATTACGGCACAGCAAACTGCTCAATTGCGGTCAGCGATAATGGCACGCCGCGCCTGCTGACACTGGAGAATGGTCAGCGCCTGCTTCCCTCCATGATTTGTGCACCAACGCGTGAAGCGATCAGCGAATGGCTGCATCGCCATCATCAGGTTCCGACGCCAGACAGCGAAGGCACCGCCTTATTGCAGCGTGCGCTGCGTTATAACCGCGAAGAAGATATCGACGTCACGCCAGGCAGCGTGCAGTTCGGTTTGACTGCGCTGCAGCAATACATGGTCGATCCCGAAGAAGTGTGGTTCGTGAAATCACCGAAATCCTTCCTCGGCGCTAACGGTCTGAAGCCGCAGCAGATCGCTTTCTTTGAAGATCTGGTGTGCGCCATGATGCTGCACATTCGTCAGCAGGGTGAAACCCAGCTCGATCGCCCGATTGAGCAAGCGGTGATTGGTCGCCCGATTAACTTCCAGGGTTTAGGCGGTGAAGAGGCTAACCAGCAGGCGCAAGGCATTCTGCTGCGTGCGGCACAGCGCGCCGGTTTCCGTGACGTCGAGTTCCAGTTTGAGCCGGTGGCGGCGGGCCTGGATTTTGAAGCCACGCTGCAGAAAGAGACGCGCGTGCTGGTCGTCGATATCGGCGGCGGCACCACCGACTGCTCAATGCTGCTGATGGGCCCGGAATGGCGGCACAAAACCGATCGCCGTGAAAGTTTGCTCGGCCACAGCGGATGCCGCGTGGGCGGAAACGATCTCGACATTATGCTGGCGTTCAAAACCCTGATGCCGCTGCTGGGCCTCGGTGGCAATACGCAAAAAGGCACCGCGCTGCCTGCGTTGCCGTGGTGGAATGCGGTCGCGATCAACGACGTCCCGGCGCAAAGCGACTTCTATTCTGCAGCCAGCGGAAAACTGCTGCGCGATTTGATTCGCGATGCCGAACACGGTGACAAAGTATCGCACCTGCTGAAAGTGTGGCAGCAGAAGCTGAGTTATCGTCTGGTGCGTGCGGCGGAAGAGAGCAAGATTGCGCTGTCCGAAGTAAAAGAAACCGACGCCTCGCTGGCGTTCATCGCCGCCCAATTACAGGCGCAGATCAGCGCAGCGCAGCTGGAAGAAGCGATCAACCAACCGCTGGAACGGATTCTGGAGCAAGTGCATCTGGCGCTCGCCACCTGCGAAACCAAGCCAGAAGTGATTTATCTCACCGGCGGTAGCGCTCGTTCGCCGGTGCTGCGCGCCGCGCTGCAACAGGCGCTGCCCGATACGCCAATTGCCAGCGGCGATGACTTCGCCTCGGTGACCGCTGGCCTCGCCCGCTGGGCCGAAGTGATGTTCAGATAAAAGTCAGGGCGGCCTCATTGCCGCCCTGCTTTACGTTGTAGGGTCGCCATTCATGGCGACCCATCTTAAAGATTAGAAATTCACGTTCGCACTGATCCCGCCAACAAACGCATCTTTCACTTCGCTCACCGCACCCGGCGCAACCACATATTGCAGGTTCGGACGCAGCTGCAGCCATTTGGTCAGCTGAGCGTTGTAGTAGATCTCATAGTTGTACTCTGAGCCATCCTGAATCGGCAGATAGGTTGGGCTGTTGAAGTCCGTCTCGCCGTTAGCGTTGTTTTGCTCACGCAGAGAACGCGTGTAAGCGCTGTTAACGTGAATACGCGCCGCACCGACACCAATCTCATCCTGCGGACGCGCATCAAACGGCCCTTTCCAGGTGAAGCTCACCGACTGATAGTTATCGGTTTTCGAGGTTTTGTGGTCGTTCATCACCGCTTGTACGGTGACGCCCAAGCCACGGCTGGCATCGCCGCCTTGTGCAGTCAACTGCTGTTGCAACAGCACGTAGCCGCCATAGGCGTGATCCTGGCTTTGATACGCGCCATCGCGCCAGCTGCCGTAGTTGTCGCCGTTAGCCGAAGAGTAGTAATAACCGATACGATAATTACCTGGCAGCTTGTCTGCGCCTAAGGTCGGTTTCCAGCCCAACTCTACCGGCACCATATTGCCTTCGGAGTTGCTGGTATCAAGGCGGAAGCCGTCACCGCGATCGTAGTTGGCACTGTTCTGATTATAGAAACCGACCTGGAAGAATACTTCAGGCGTGATGTTCACTTTCACGCGGCCGCCCCATTGGGAAACTGGCCAGTTGAACCAGCGATCGCCACGCCAGTTACCTGCCTGGCCGCTACCAAATGCCAGGTTCTGGAACTTACTGTCAAAGTTATCGAAATCTTCACCAACGGTCACACGACCGGCTTTCAGGTTCACTGTGTTATCGAACAGACCCTGGCTCAACCAGAATTGGGTTAAGCGCCAGGTTTGGCCGCGTCCGTACACTTCCTGAGGTGATGACAACATGCCAGTACGCGAATCGCCGGCCTGATCGGCGATGTTCTGACCATTACGATCGGTAATCGTCACCTGGAATTGGGCATCCTGCCAGTTGAGCAGTTTTTCCAGGTCGAAGTTTGCGCCAAACGCCCACTGATCGCTGTAGCGCATGGTGGTGTTGGTATCAGCACCGCCTGCCAGGTTGGAGCCGGTTTCCATGGTGTAGTTAACGTCGAATTTAATGCCGTCGTTTTCCAGCTGCGTTCGGTAACCGCCCCAATCACCAAACATATATGGAGAGTCGTAACTGAAAGCATCAGCGGCCAGCGCAGATGCACTCAGCATCGCAAACATCAGGGTTCCCGCTGCCAGGCGGGGTAAATGCTGCACTGCTTCTTTTCTGTTCATGATGGTTATTCTTATATGAAGTTACTGGAATGGATCGAACAGAGGATAGTGCTGAGGATTTGTCAGTTTTTGCAAATATGTGCGCAGTTAACCTGAGGTTGATAGTGCGTTAGCGCAATTGTGACGCCTGTCTATGATTGAAAATCTTTTGGCGAAAATGGCATTTTTTGTGAGGCAGAGCAGGAAAAAGGCGGGACGCCGCAGCGTCCCTGAAAACATTACAATTTGCTGGCGCTCGCCAGCTCTTCGATCTCTTGCTTGCTGAGTTCCAGCTGAGTAGCTTTCACCAGCTCATCCAGCTGCTCCAGTGAAGTGGCACTGACAATGGGCGCGGTGATGCTTGGGCGCGCAATCTGCCACGCCAGCGCGACCTGCGTCGCCGACACATCATGCGAGGCGGCGACATCTTCTAATGCTTCAACGATGCGCTTACCGCGTTCATTCAGATATTTATCCACGATGCCCTGCCCGCGCTTACTTTTGCTGGCATCTTCTGGCTTTTTATATTTCCCGCTGAGGAAACCACTGGCCAGCGAATAGTAGTTAATCACGCCGAGGCCATTTTTCACCGCGACCTGCTCCAGACCGCTTTCGTACTCC
>NZ_DAMBSA010000381.1:0-4454 GCF_032054795.1 Pantoea sp. CTOTU49201 | reverse complement strand
ATTATCGTGCCAGTTATCACGCTGATTCCGCCAAAGATGGCTGGCAACGCATGCTAGCGTGGTTCGCGCAGTATGGCGTAGCGCCAAACGCGTAATAAAAAGGGGCGCCTCTGCGCCCCAATCTCATTTACAGCTTCTAAGCCGTTTCACCCCGCAGGTTTTGCGCCGCTTTGACCATATTCGCCAGTGCCTGACGGGTTTCCGTCCAGCCACGGGTTTTCAGGCCACAATCCGGATTCACCCACAAACGCGCTTCCGGGATGCTCTGCGCCGCTTTGCGCAGCAACTCTTCCATCCACTCCACGCTCGGCACGTTCGGCGAGTGAATGTCATACACGCCCGGACCGATTTCATTGGGATAGTCGAACTCCTTAAAGGTATCCAGCAGATCCATATCGGAACGTGAGGTTTCGATGGTGATGACGTCCGCATCCAGCGCAGCAATCGAGTCCATGATGTCATTAAACTCGCAGTAACACATGTGAGTGTGAATCTGGGTGTCATCCTGCGCTACGGCGGCATTGAGACGGAATGCATCCACCGCCCAGGTCAGATACGCCGCCCAATCGGACTGATGCAGCGGCAGGCCTTCGCGCAGTGCCGGTTCATCAATCTGAATGATGCCGATACCGGCTTTTTCCAGATCTTCCACTTCGTCACGCAATGCCAGCGCAATCTGTTTGGCGATGGTTTCACGGCTCACATCTTCACGCGGGAATGACCAGCAGAGAATCGTCACCGGACCGGTGAGCATGCCTTTCACCGGTTTGTCGGTCAGCGACTGCGCGTACTTCGCCCACTCAACGGTGATGGCTTGCGGACGGCTCACGTCGCCGATGATGATCGGTGGTTTAACGCAGCGTGAACCGTAGCTCTGTACCCAGCCATTTTGGGTGAACACGAAGCCGTCGAGGTTCTCGCCGAAGTATTCCACCATGTCGTTACGTTCTGCTTCTCCGTGCACCAGCACGTCGAGGCCCAAACGTTCCTGCTCAACAATCGCCTGTTTGATGTGTTCGGCGATGCCGGTGCGGTAATTACCGCCATCAATGTTGCCTTTTTTGAAGTCGAGACGCAGGCCGCGAATTTCAGTAGTCTGCGGGAATGAACCGATGGTGGTGGTCGGCCACGCTGGCAGATTGAAGCGGTTACGCTGCGCTTTGGCACGTTCGGTATAGTTGCTGGTACGTTCAACATCTTTGGCCTGGATTTTCGCCAGACGCTCGCCGACTGCGGCATTATGCACGCGCGTGGAGTTGGCACGCGCACGAATCGGTGCGCTCCACTCGACCAGCGAAGCGGCATCGTTGTTGTTCAGCGCCTGACTCAGCAGTGCAAGCTCAGCGCACTTCTGCAGGGCAAAGGCGAACCAGCTTTTCACCTCTTCATCAAGGCGCGTTTCCACACTGAGATCGATTGGGCTATGCAGCAGCGAGCAGGATGATCCGATCCACAATTGTTGACGCTGACCCACCAGCGGCTGCAGACGTGCAAACCAGCTGCTGAGATCCGCGCGCCACACGTTACGTCCGTTGATCACGCCGACGGAGAGCAGCCAATCTGCCGGGATCTGCTGGTTAAGCTGTTGGATGTCGTCTTTGCCGTGCACCAGGTCAACGTGCAGACCTTGCACCGGCAGCGCTTTGATCACGTCGAGGTTCTGGCCGATGCTGTCAAAATAGGTGGTGAGCAGCAGTTTGCTTTCACCCTGCAGCGCGTCGTAAGCCGGTTTGTATGCATCGCGCCACGCCTGCGGCAATTCCAGCGCCAGTGCAGGTTCGTCGATTTGTACCCATTCGATGCCGCGTTTTTTCAGTTCCGCCAGCACCTGTTGGTAAACCGGCAGAATGTCTTTGAGCAGTGACAGGCGATCGAACGGCACACCTTTCACTTTACCCAGCCACAGATAGGTGACCGGACCGAGTAGCACCGGTTTAATCTTGTGGCCGAGCGCCAGTGCTTCGTCGACTTCATCCAGCAATTGAGTCCAGGTCAGTTTGAACTGCTGGCCCTGAGTGAATTCCGGCACCATATAGTGATAATTGGTGTTGAACCATTTAGTCATTTCCGCCGCCGCCGCCGGTGCACCGCTTGGGGCGCGGCCACGGCCAAGACGAAACAGCGTGTCGAGATCGACGGATCCATCTTTGTTCTGGTGGCGTGCAGGCACGTTGCCCAGCAGCAGGCTGGTTGTCAGAACGTGATCGTACCAGGCGAAATCGCCGACCGGCAGCAGATCGACGCCCGCCTCTTTCTGCTGTTGCCAGTGACGGGCGCGCAGTTCGCGCCCCACCGCCAGCAGCTCTTCCTGTGAGCTTTTACCTGCCCAGTAGCTTTCCTGTGCTTTTTTCAATTCACGACGCAATCCAACGCGAGGGAAACCGAGAGTGTGGTTCAGAATGGTCATTTTCTGTTCTCCAGATATTCTTAACTGAGTAGGGTGCAGAGATGTTTAGCCGTCCAGATGTTTACACCGCCATAATCTGCGGGTACTGTATGTTCCTCAAGCGCAATTTGTTCAATCTCGATGTGAAGGATTCTCATGATCGAACTCAAACACCTGCGGACGCTGCAGGCGTTACGGAACACCGGCTCGTTAGCCGCCGCCGCCTCACAGCTTCATCAGACGCAATCGGCGTTGTCTCACCAGTTCAGCGATCTGGAGCAGCGGCTGGGCTTTCGTCTGTTTGTGCGCAAAAGCCAGCCGCTGCGTTTTACGCCGCAGGGAGAGATTTTGCTGCAGTTGGCCGAGCAGGTTTTGCCGCAGATTCAGCAGGCTTTGCAGGCGTGTCATGAGCCGCATCAGGCCACGTTGCGTATCGCTATTGAGTGTCACAGCTGTATTCAGTGGCTAACGCCCGCGCTGAATAATTTCCGCCAGAGCTGGCCGCAGGTAGTGATGGATTTCAAATCCGGCGTGACCTTTGATCCACAGCCCGCATTGCAGCAAGGCGAGCTGGATGTGGTGTTGACCTCCGATATTCTGCCGCGCAGCGGGTTGTTCTATTCACCGATGTTCGATTTTGAAGTGCGTTTGGTGATGGCACCGGATCATCCATTGGCGCAGCTTGAGCATATTTCCCCGGAAGATATGGCCGATGAGGTGCTGATGATTTATCCGGTGCAGCGTCAGCGTTTAGATGTGTGGCGCCATTTCCTGCAGCCTGCGGGCGTGAGTCCGGCGTTGAAGAGCGTGGACAATACGCTGTTGCTGATTCAGATGGTGTCGGCGCGCATGGGCATCGCCGCGCTGCCGCATTGGGTGGTCGAGAATTTTGAGCAGCAAGGTTTGGTGGTGACGAAGACCTTGGGCGATGGCTTGTGGAGCCGCTTGTATGCCGCCGTACGCGAAGGCGAGCAGCGGCAGCCGGTGATGGAAGCCTTTGTGCGGTTTGCCCGTCAGCATGCCTGTGAACATCTGCCATTCGTGCGCGATGCCGCGCGTCCCGGCTCACTGCAAATCCTCTCATCCTGATGATGTTGGGCGGCGAAGGTCGCCCGCGCTGTTATCCCTGTCCCGCCTGCTCTATAATGCGCCGCCTCAACCCGCGACCAAGAGAGTTTCACCATGATGAGTAACGATGTTCTGCGCAGCGTGCGCTATATGCTTGATTTGAGCGATAGCAAAGTGGTGGAGATTTTTGCCTTAGCGGGAAGTGAAGTGCCGCTGGAAGACGTGCAGGCGTGGATGAAGAAGGATGACGATGCCGCGTTTCGCAAACTGCCGGATGTATTGATGGGCTATTTCCTTAACGGTCTGATTTTTTACCGTCGCGGTAAGAGTGAAGATGCACCCGCGCCTTCGATTGAGCGCCGCATGAATAACAACATTTTCATGAAGAAATTGCGTATCGCGTTTGAGCTGAAGACCACCGATATCCCGGATGTGCTGCTGAAAGCGAACTTTAAGATTTCACAGGCTGAGGTTGGCGCGATTTTCCGTAACCCAGACCATAAGAATTTCCGCGAATGCGGTGACCAGATTCTGCGTAATTTCCTGAAAGGTTTGACGATGATTCATCGTCCGGGGCCGGCTAAGAAGGCTTAATCGCTTTTAGATCGGAGCCTGGTCAGGAAGTGGCCGCTCCGATCGCGAAGAAATATCACATCCATGTGGATCGCCCTCGCCATCCATGGCTCGGACGCTTCGCTTTTCGCAGCGGCCACTTCCTTCCCTTTTGGCTTTATGCGTTGCTTTTGATCGTCCGACCTAGCACCCAACGTTTATGCACATAAAGGGATGCGAAAATCACGGCGGCACCGGCGATAAAACTCGGCCAATGCGGTTTCTCCTGCCAGATCGCCAGATTCACCAGCAAGCCCGCTGGCACGTGCATGTTGTTCATAATGCCCAATGTGCCGGCATCCACCTGCGTTGCGCCGTAGTTCCACATGAAGTAGCCCAAACCTGAAGCCGCCACGCCCAGCCACACCAGAATGCCCCACTGCAGCGA